>NZ_QGAA01000056.1:0-609 GCF_005233485.1 Pseudomonas sp. CFBP13509 | reverse complement strand
ACCTGGGCATGGCCGCGTTTGAAGTGGGCCAGAAACAAGGCGCGGCCATGGCTGCCGAGGCGAAAAAACGCGGTTGGGACTGGAAGGACACCTACGCGGTGATCAACACCTTCAATGAACTCGACACCGGCAAAAAACGCACCGATGGCTCGATCAAATCCCTGGAAGAGGCCGGCATTCCCAAGGACCACATCCTCACCGCCGCGCTGAAAACCCTCGACGTCCCCGGCAGCATGGACGCCACCAACTCGGCCCTGGTCAAGCTGCCCAGCGGCGCGAAAAACCTGATCATCGGCGGCATGAACGACAACACCGTGCTCGGCGGCGTGCGCGCCACTGAAAGCGCCGGTTTCGCCGCGGCCAATGTGATCGGCATCGGCATCAATGGCACCGACGCCATCGGCGAATTGAAGAAGGCCAACAGCGGCTTTTTCGGCTCGATGCTGCCAAGCCCGCACATCGAGGGCTACAACACTGCGTTGATGATGTACGAGTGGGTTACCAAGGGCACCGAGCCGCCGAAGTACACGGCCATGGATGAAGTGACCCTGATCACCCGCGCCAACTTCCAGGAAGAACTGACCAAGATCGGGCTGTGGAAATGACGGC
>NZ_QGAA01000057.1:0-609 GCF_005233485.1 Pseudomonas sp. CFBP13509 | reverse complement strand
GCCGTCATTTCCACAGCCCGATCTTGGTCAGTTCTTCCTGGAAGTTGGCGCGGGTGATCAGGGTCACTTCATCCATGGCCGTGTACTTCGGCGGTTCGGTGCCCTTGGTGACCCACTCGTACATCATCAGCGCGGTGTTGTAGCCTTCGATGTGCGGGCTTGGCAGCATGGAGCCGAAGAAGCCGCTGTTGGCTTTCTTCAGTTCGCCGATGGCGTCGGTGCCATTGATGCCGATGCCGATCACATTGGCGGCGGCGAAACCGGCGCTTTCAGTGGCGCGCACGCCGCCGAGCACGGTGTTGTCGTTCATGCCGCCGATGATCAGGTTTTTCGCGCCGCTGGGCAGCTTGACCAGGGCCGAGTTGGTGGCGTCCATGCTGCCGGGGACGTCGAGGGTTTTCAGCGCGGCGGTGAGGATGTGGTCCTTGGGAATGCCGGCTTCTTCCAGGGATTTGATCGAGCCATCGGTGCGTTTCTTGCCGGTGTCGAGTTCATTGAAGGTGTTGATCACCGCATAGGTGTCCTTCCAGTCCCAACCGCGTTTTTTCGCCTCGGCAGCCATGGCCGCGCCTTGTTTCTGGCCCACTTCAAACGCGGCCATGCCCAGGT
>NZ_QGAA01000055.1:0-764 GCF_005233485.1 Pseudomonas sp. CFBP13509 | reverse complement strand
TCCTGGGCCACCACCACGGTTTCACCGACGTTGTCCTGCTCACGCAGGCGCGCTTCGATTTCCCCCAGTTCGATGCGGAAACCACGGATCTTCACCTGGTGGTCGACACGCCCGAGGTAATCCACCACGCCATCCGGGCGGCCACGGGTCAGGTCGCCGCTGCGATACACGCGACTGCCCGGCTTGCCGAACGGGTCCGGCACGAAGCGTTCGGCGGTCAGCGCCGGACGTTCCAGGTATCCACGGGCCACGCCCTCGCCGCCCAGGTACAGCTCACCGGCGACGCCGATGGGTTGCAGGTTGAGTTGCGCGTCCAGCACGTAGCCGCTGCGGTTGCCCAATAGCGTACCAATCGGTGCATAGACGGCGCCGCAGGGGTCGCCCTTGCGCGCTTTCCACAGCAACGGCGTGACCACGGTTTCGGTCGGGCCGTAGCCGTTGAACAGGTAGGTCGGCTTGAGCGCGCGCCAGGCCAGGTCGTAGCTGGCTTGCGCCACCGCATCGCCGCCAAAGCAGTACACACGCACTTTCGGTGGGTTGCCGTCGCGCTCGGCATGCTCGGCCAGTTGTTGCAGGTACACCGGCGGGAACACCGCCATGGTCACGTTGTGACGGTGCATCTGCGCGTAGGTGTACTCGGGCAACCACAGGCTGTCGTCACGGACCAGCACGCTGGCGCCGTTGATCAGCGGGTGCATCCAGCCTTCGTGGGAGCCGTCGAAGGCGAACGACATGAAGTGCAGTTCGCAATCGGCCGGCGATGT
>NZ_QGAA01000054.1:0-817 GCF_005233485.1 Pseudomonas sp. CFBP13509 | reverse complement strand
GCACGTTGTCGTAGCGGTAGTTGACCTGAGTGCCATCAGCGTTGATGCGCCGACTGATCAGGTGCAACCCGTCGGCGTATTCGTAGCGGGTGACGTGGCCCAGTTCGTCGCGTTCGGCGGTGATTTTTCCGTAGGGGTTGTAGCTGTATTCCCGACACGCCCCACCGGGCAGCACCACGCGAACCAAGCGACCCACGCTGTCCCACTGATACTGGGTCAGCGCGCCATGCTCATCCTCGCGCGCCACCTGACGGCCAAGATCGTCATAGCGATACCGCTTGATCCCGCCATTGGGCAGCTGCTCCTCAATCAGTTGCCCCCGCTCATTCCACACCAGCCGATGGCAACTGTGATCCGGGTACCAAACCCCAACCAGTTGCCCGTATTTGTCGTAGCTGTAATCCGTAACATGTCCGTCGGGATCGATCTTACGAATGACGTCGCCCTGATCGTTACGCTCGTACTTCCAGACCGCCAGACCCCGCCTTACAACCCGTACGAAGCCATTGTCATGCTCGTAGGACGTCGGCTCATCATCCCCGGGAAACAACGCCACCAAGTGTCCGGCTTCGTCATACTGATACGCCGTCACCGCGCCCAGCGGGTTCTGCTCAACCGTCAGCCGGCCCTTGTCATCGTAGGATTTGAAGTGCTGTGCACCATCCGGATCAATCCGCTGCATCAGCCGCGCCCGGTCGTCATGGACATACACTTCCTGACTGCCATCGGCGTTATGCAGCGTGACACGGCCGTCATCTCCCCAGGCATACCGCGTATCCATCTGGGAAAAACTGGCCCAATGCCGGACACATCGCGC
>NZ_QGAA01000053.1:0-1018 GCF_005233485.1 Pseudomonas sp. CFBP13509 | reverse complement strand
CCGCCGAAGTACACGGCCATGGATGAAGTGACCCTGATCACCCGCGCCAACTTCCAGGAAGAACTGACCAAGATCGGGCTGTGGAAATGACGGCGGCGGCCCTGCGTTTCGACGCTATCGGCAAAACCTTTCCCGGGGTCAAGGCGCTGGACGGCATCAGCTTCACCGCCCACCCGGGGCAGGTGCACGCCCTGATGGGCGAGAACGGTGCGGGCAAGTCGACGCTGCTGAAGATCCTCGGCGGCGCCTATATTCCCAGCAGCGGCACGGTGCAGATCGGCGCGCAGACCATGGCGTTCAAATGCGCCGCCGACAGCATCGCCAGCGGCGTAGCGGTGATCCACCAGGAGCTGCACCTGGTGCCGGAAATGACCGTCGCCGAAAACCTGTTCCTCGGGCATTTGCCCTCGCGCTTCGGCGTGGTCAACCGGGGCCTGCTGCGCAAGCAGGCCCTGGCTTGCCTCAAGGGCCTGGCGGATGAAATCGACCCCGAGGAAAAACTCGGGCGCCTGTCCCTGGGCCAGCGCCAACTGGTGGAAATTGCCAAGGCGCTGTCCCGTGGCGCCCATGTGATTGCCTTCGACGAACCGACCAGCAGCCTGTCGGCGCGGGAGATCGACCGCTTGATGGCGATCATTACGCGCCTGCGGGACGAGGGCAAAGTGGTGCTCTACGTGTCGCACCGCATGGAAGAGGTGTTCCGCATCTGCAACGCGGTCACGGTGTTCAAGGACGGCCGTTACGTGCGCACCTTCGACGACATGAGCGCGTTGACCCACGACCAGTTGGTGACCTGCATGGTCGGCCGCGACATCCAGGACATCTACGACTACCGCCCGCGCGAGCACGGTGAGGTGGCGCTCAAGGTCGACGGTTTGCTGGGTCCGGGTTTGCGTGAGCCGGTCAGTTTTGAGGTGCGCAAGGGCGAGATTCTCGGTCTGTTCGGCCTGGTGGGGGCAGGGCGCACGGAGTTGTTCCGTTTGCTCAGCGGCTTGGAACGCGCCAGCGCCGGCAGCCT
>NZ_QGAA01000051.1:0-1253 GCF_005233485.1 Pseudomonas sp. CFBP13509 | reverse complement strand
TGGACTTGTTCCCTCGCAGCGGACGCCAAGAAGCGATATTTTAATCGCAACCTTGGAGGCACCTATGTCACAGCAAACCCGCCGCAGCTACACCGATGACTTCAAAGCTCAAGCAGTGACACTTGCTGAAAGTATTGGTCGAGGAGAAGCTGCCCGACAGTTGGATATCTCGGTCAAAACCCTAGGGAATTGGCTGGACGCCGCACGCAACGGGCGTCCTCTCAGTTCTCCCGCCCGGCATCCGGTTTCTGACCTGGAAAGCGAGCTGGCCCGGCTTCGAGCTGAAAATGCCACGCTTAAAATGGAACGAGAAATCCTAAAAAAAGCGACGGCGTTCTTTGCCAGAGAGTCCAACTGAGATACGCCTTCGTCGCCCGTGAACGGACTCATTTTCCAGTCAGGCTGTTATGTCGAGTGATGGAGGTCTCGGTGTCGGGCTTTCACGGCTATTTGAAGCGCCAGGAACGCCCTGATCCAGATGCGGCGATTCGCTTGGAAATTCGTGCGATTCATCGGGCAAGCCGCGGCACTTATGGGCGACCACGTATGGTTAAGGCGCTTCATAACCGGTCGTACTCGATAGGGCACAAGCGAGTAGCTCGTCTGATGAGAGAGGAGATGCTGCGAGGAAAAATCAAAGCCCGGTTCAAACACTCGACGGATAACCGGTATGTCCAACCTATTTCTGAGAACGTGTTGAAACGACGCTTTTCTGTGACAAGCCCGACGCCCGCCTGGGTGGGGGATATCACGTATATTTCGACTCGCCAGGGTTGGTTGTACCTGGCTGTGGTGTTGAGTGTCCAAACCCGGCAGGTGCTGGGTTACAGCCTGTCGGACCGTATGCCCGAGGGCTTGGTACAACAGGCATTCATGAACGCCTGGACTAAAGCGCCAGTTGATCATGGTGTGATTTTTCACTCTGATCGAGGCCGGCAATACACCGGTAGCGGTTTTCGCAGCATGATCGCGGAAAGAGGCTTCGTGCAAAGCATGAGCCGTAAGGGAAATTGCTGGGATAACGCCGTGGCAGAGAGCTTTTTTGCCACACTCAAGAAGGAAGAAGCCACCGGGGTGTATCCCAGCAAAGCGCAGGCCCATACATCAATCGCAAGCTACATCCATGGGTTTTACAACGCGGCACGGCTGCACTCGGCGCTGGGATACAGCTCACCTAATGACTACGCAAAGCAACTGAAGCAAACTGCTTAACACTCACTTCATGGCGTACGTTTTGAGGGAACAAGTCCATG
>NZ_QGAA01000050.1:0-1405 GCF_005233485.1 Pseudomonas sp. CFBP13509 | reverse complement strand
CGTCCGAGCAACACATCTTCCTGATGCCATCGGTTAAGGCGATGGTGTCCACCTAAATTTAAGTGGACACCATTTTTAGCCTTTTTAAGCGGACGCCCATGCCACAAGAACGCCGTTCCTATTCCAAGTCCTTCAAGGCCCAGGTCATTACTGAGTGCGCCCATCCTGACACTTCAATTGCCAATGTCGCCTTGACCCACAACCTCAATGCAAACCTCGTCCATAAATGGATTCGGGTGCATGCGCAGAAAAACCTGGCACTGCAAACTGCCTTCATCCCGGTCAAGACTTCGCCGCCGGTGCCGATGCATCAGGCCCTTCCTGCCACGATCCGAATCGAAGTGCCGCATCCAAAAGGTGTAGTCGTGGTGAGTTGGCCAGCAGAAAATGCAGCGGCGTGTTCTGCTTTCCTACGAGACCTGCTGCGATGATCCGCGTCGATTCCATCTGGCTCGCCACCGAGCCCATGGACATGCGCGCCGGCACTGAAACCGCGCTCGCACGAGTCGTGGCGGTGTTCGGTGCGGCGAAGCCGCACTGTGCCTATCTGTTCGCCAACCGCCGCGCCAATCGAATGAAAGTGCTGGTGCATGACGGCGTGGGGATTTGGCTTGCCGCCCGGCGTTTGAATCAAGGACGCTTCTTCTGGCCGGGTGTGCGACACGGCTCCGAAGTTGAGTTGGATGCCGAGCAACTTCAGGCCCTGGTGCTCGGTTTACCTTGGCAGCGCGTCGGTGCAGGCGGAATCATCTCGATGCTTTAACATCTGCCATGGCGTGCTTGCCAGCGCAATTGGCCCATCAGTCTATCGTCGCCATCAGCCCTCTCTGGCAAAATCGGCGGCATGACTTTGCATCCAAATCTCGATCAATTAAACCCTGAACAACTGCGTGCCCTGGCGGCGCAGTTGATCCAGCGCGTCGAGACAATGGACAAGCAAATCACTCATCACAAGTCGGTCAACGAGAAACTGGCCCACGAGATCGCGCTGCTCAAACGCTTCAAGTTTGCCAAGCGCAGCGAGCAGTTGAGCCCGGATCAAGCCAGCCTGCTCGACGACTTGATCGATACGGATATCGCCGCTATCGAAGCCGAACTTGAGGCGCTGCAACCGGCACCTGTCGAAGCCAAAGTGCGCCAGCAACCCAAGCGCGCACCGCTGCCACCGCAGTTTCCTCGCACACTGATCCATCACGAACCGGACAACAGCCACTGCCAGTGCGGCTGCGCCCTCAAGCGCATCGGCGAAGACGCCAGCGAAAAGCTCGACTACACGCCCGGCGTATTCACCGTCGAGCGTCACATCCGTGGAAAGTGGGCCTGCGAGCAGTGTGAAACGCTAATCCAGGCGCCGGTACCGGCGCACGTCATCGACAAAGGCGTCCCGACCGCAGGCCTGCTGGCC
>NZ_QGAA01000049.1:0-1889 GCF_005233485.1 Pseudomonas sp. CFBP13509 | reverse complement strand
GCGAGATTCTCGGTCTGTTCGGCCTGGTGGGGGCAGGGCGCACGGAGTTGTTCCGTTTGCTCAGCGGCTTGGAACGCGCCAGCGCCGGCAGCCTTGAGTTATGCGGGGAGGCCCTGCAACTGCGCTCACCCCGCGACGCCATCGCCGCCGGTGTGCTGCTGTGCCCGGAAGATCGCAAGAAGGAAGGCATCATTCCGCTGTCCAGCGTCGCCGAGAACATCAATATCAGCGCGCGTGGAGCCCACTCTTCGTTCGGCTGGTTGCTGCGCGATGGCTGGGAGAAGGGCAATGCCGACCAGCAGATCAAGGCAATGAAGGTCAAAACCCCGACTGCCGCGCAAAAGATCATGTACCTGTCCGGCGGCAACCAGCAGAAAGCCATTCTTGGCCGCTGGCTGTCGATGCCCATGAAGGTCCTGCTGCTGGATGAGCCGACGCGTGGCATCGACATCGGCGCCAAGGCCGAGATCTACCAGATTATCCATAACCTCGCGGCCCAGGGCATTGCGGTGATCGTGGTGTCCAGCGACCTCATGGAAGTGATGGGCATCTCCGACCGCATCCTGGTGCTGTGCGAAGGCGCGATGCGCGGCGAACAGACCCGCGAACACGCGACCGAATCCAACCTGCTGCAACTGGCCCTGCCGCGCGGCCTGGCGAACTGAGAGAAGACCATGACGACTCAAAACAACGCGCTGCCGACGGCACGCAAACCCCTCGATATGCGCGCACTGCTCGACAACTGGGCGATGTTGCTGGCAGCGGTGGGCATCTTTGTCCTGTGCGCCTTGCTCATCGATAACTTCCTTTCGCCGTTGAACATGCGCGGCCTGGGCCTGGCGATTTCCACCGTGGGCATCGCCGCCTGCACCATGCTGTTCTGCCTGGCATCGGGGCACTTCGACTTGTCGGTAGGCTCGGTGATTGCCTGCGCCGGCGTGGTGGCGGCGATTGTGATGCGCGATACCGACAGCGTCATGCTGGGCATTGGCGCGGCGCTGCTGATGGGCCTGGTCGTGGGGCTGATCAACGGCATCGTGATCGCCAAGCTGCGGGTCAATGCGTTGATCACCACCTTGGCGACCATGCAGATCGTGCGCGGCCTGGCCTATATCTTTGCCGACGGCAAGGCGGTGGGGGTGTCCCAGGATCAGTTCTTTATCTTTGGCAATGGCCAACTGCTGGGCGTGCCGGTGCCGATCCTGATCACCATCGTGTGCTTCCTGTTTTTCGGCTGGCTGCTCAACTACACCACCTACGGGCGCAACACCATGGCCATCGGCGGTAACCCGGAAGCGGCGTTGCTGGCGGGGGTGAATGTCGACCGCACCAAGATCCTGATCTTCGCCGTGCACGGCCTGATTGGCGCATTGGCCGGGGTGATCCTCGCCTCGCGCATGACCTCGGGCCAGCCGATGATCGGCCAGGGTTTCGAGCTGACGGTGATTTCCGCCTGCGTGCTGGGCGGGGTGTCGCTGAGCGGCGGCATCGGCATGATCCGCCATGTGATTGCCGGGGTGTTGATTTTGGCGATCATCGAGAACGCGATGAACCTGAAGAACATCGACACCTTCTACCAGTATGTGATCCGCGGTTCGATCCTGCTGCTGGCGGTGGTCATCGACCGCATGAAACAACGCTGATGGTGGTAACCAAGCCCGTCGTAGTGAGCGGGCTTGACCCGCGCTGGGGCGCGAAGCGGCCCCAACACAGTCACTGCATTCTTCCAGGCTGAACCGGGTGGCGGGTTTTAGGGCCGCTTCGCGCCCCAACGCGGGCAAGCCCGCTCACCACAGCGGTTCGATCCTGCTGCTGGCGGTGGTCATCGACCGCATGAAACAACGCTGATGGTGGTAACCAAGCCCGTCGTAGTGAGCGGGCTTGCCCGC
>NZ_QGAA01000048.1:0-2605 GCF_005233485.1 Pseudomonas sp. CFBP13509 | reverse complement strand
TGCTTTCAATGCGTTGGCGGGTGGTGCGGTGGGCCGAGGGGAATCCATCCTTGAACAAGGCGGTCGTCATTCCTTAACTCCTGGGTTTTTGGGGAGTCGAGAGGGTAAAGACGTAGTGGCGCAAATTAATGTCGGACGTTTCGCCATTTCAAGGCAGGCACTTCCCGATCCCGCTTTGCCATCTTGTGAGCACCGTTTCGATTCGGGAACAGTGCGCCCCACGTCACTCCCGACGCACAACAGGACAAGGAGCCAACATGGCAGTCGATATGTTTTTGAAACTGGGCGATATCAAGGGTGAATCGCGGGACCAGGCCCATCGTGACGAGATCGATATCATCGAGTGGACCTGGGGGTTATCGCAGACAGGGTCGATGCACTCGGGCACCGGAGGTGGCGCGGGCAAGGTCAATATCGCCAACCTGAACCTGAAAAAACCGTTGGATAAATCCAGTCCCAACTTGATGATGGCCTGCGCCACCGGCAAGCATTACCCCGAAGCCAAACTGGTGGTGCGCAAGGCTGGCGGTTCAAGCCCGGTGGAGTACCTGGTGATCACCTTGAAGGAAGTGATGGTGGTGTCCTACGGCACCGGTGCGCAAAGTCAGGATGATGTCCTCTACGACAGCATCGCGTTGAATTTCGCCACCGTCGAGGTCAGCTACCAACCGCAGAAAGCCGACGGCGCCAAGGACGGTGGGCCGGTGAAGTTTGGCTGGAATATCCGGCAGAATGTCAAAGCTTGAGTAAGTGAGTCTCAGGGGGAGCGCTGTTGTTGTCGACGGCGCTGTTTCAGTTAGTCCAACTGAGTCATTTCTGATTATTGGATTTCCAGACAAGTCCTATGAAGTGTTTAGACAGCAGATGGTATTGGTGCGCCGTGGCTCTCTTGAGCTTGAGTACAGGGCTTCAGGGTTATCTAATAATTGATGGGCTGATTCGAGGTGTGATAGTGGCTCATAACCGCGTCGGGCCTTCCATTACTTACACGCTTGTAGGGCAGCCAAAGCACTATTGGTTCACCATTGCCTGGCTGGTGATTACTGAAATTATTCTAATGGTGCTGACCTTTTGTATGGCCTGGATTACCAGGCAGTTGCATAAAAATAAATGATCTAACTGAAGTGTTTTGGCGTTTTAGGCACGACCAACCGGTATAAAGATCACCACCATTTCCAGCGACCCTGCTTTTTCATAGTCGCGATGATGGCTTGGCGTTTATGGTGCAGTTCAAGGGATTTTTTCCGCAGTTCGCGACAGCGTTTGCTGTTGAGAATTAACAGGCCGACAAGTGGGCAGAGCAGGGCCAGTGCATAGAGATAGGTGTTGGGGCGCCAGAGGATGGCGGGGAGGGATATCAGCAGGCAGAGGAGGTAGATCGCGACGTTTATCCATACCCAATGGATGCGGCCGTAGAGCACTTCGTATTTGGCCAGGGCGAATACTGCGCCCAAGCCCGAGGCGCCGAAAAAGCATGTCTTGGCGACAAAATCTACGGGGTGAGTTGGCAAATACGTAAGCATCGCCAAGATCGTTGTCAACGCTATCGAGAAACATCCTGCCAATGCATCACCTCCAATCACGGGCATGAACCGCTTGAGGAGTTGCCAAGGATCCTCAATAAAGAGTGATGAGTAATATTGGCCTTTTATCTTCCGTTGTTGGCTCACTGGTTAACTTCCTCGTAGATGCCCAACGCCAGAGTTCTTACATTTCCAGAGACTGTACTGCTGGTAAAGCCGAGCAAGGCTGCAGCTATATCCATTTTGTGTGCGGCAGTAGCACGCTGCATTTGAATATCGCTGATACGTTTGGCCACATTGCCGGAGGCTTTTTCCAGCTTGAGCAATTTGGTCGTTAGTCTTGGATCCCGGATTTTAAGCAGCTCATTGTTCAATTTTGTCCGTTCTTGCCGTGTCAGGCCTCTAAGCACTTGACTAGCTGTTTTTCCGGTTACTTTTGTGGTCGTTGTAACGACTTTCACGGTGACGAGTGCCGAGCTGGCAACACCCATCAAAGCAATGCCGTCCAACACTGCTGTTGCGGCCTCATACCACGTCTCGTTATCCAAGTAGTCATTAACTTCTGGAAAGGCTAACTCTGATGCTGTACGTAGAGCGCCACCGATGCATTGGACTGTACTTGCAACGGCAGCAGCTTTACCGATGAACGAAATTATCGAGCTAGCCCCAGCTGTAAAAGGCATCAGCGCAGCCCCACTCGCAATGACCATCCAACTCAACACTACTCCGGTGCACGCTATTGCCGTATTTATAGCTTCCACTGCCAACCTGGACTCCCGAGGCTCATGCTCCAACATCCGCTTGAACTCCACCGGCCCCACATACCTCGGCGCTTCCCGCAGCACTACCTTGATCGGCCGCACACTGCAAATCGCCTGGAATTCACGCAGTACCACCACGTTGAAATCCCCATCGATATACACCACCCCCGCGCCGATCAACGCCGGGTCGGCGTCTATGGCGAAAAACAACCGCCGCAGGTCGATGCTGCTTTCAATGCGTTGGCGGGTGGTGCGGTGGGCCGAGGGGAATCCATCCTTGAACAAGGCGGTCGTCATTCCTTAACTCCTGGGTTTTTGGGG
>NZ_QGAA01000047.1:0-2818 GCF_005233485.1 Pseudomonas sp. CFBP13509 | reverse complement strand
GGCCTGCTGGCCCACATCATGGTGGCCAAGTTCGCCGACCATCTGCCGCTGTATCGCCAAGAGAAAATCTTCGGCCGCGCCGGGCTGCCCATCGCCCGTTCGACACTGGCGCAGTGGGTGGGTCAAACCGGCGTACAACTGCAACCGCTCGTGGAAGCACTGCGCGAGGCAGTGCTGGCCCAGCGAGTCGTCCATGCCGATGAAACACCCGTGCAGATGCTGGCACCGGGTGAAAAGAAAACGCACCGAGCGTATGTCTGGCCCTACTGCACGACACCATTCTCGGCACTGAAGGCGGTAGTCTACGACTTCAGCCCGAGCCGTGCTGGCGAACATGCGCGCAACTTCCTGGGCACTTGGAACGGCAAGCTGGTCTGCGATGGCTTCGCAGGCTACAAGGCCGGCTTCGAAGGGGGCATCACCGAAATCGGCTGCATGGCCCATGCTCGCCGCAAGTTCTTCGACCTGCATGTGGCGAACAAAAGCCAACTGGCCGAACAGGCGCTGCACTCAATCGGCGGCCTATACGAGGTTGAACGAAAGGCCAAAGAGATGAGCGATGAAGATCGCTGGCGATTACGTCAAGAAATGGCGATTCCTATCGCGGAGAAGTTGCATGAGTGGATGCTGGCTCAGCGCGAACTTGTGCCCGAGGGCTCGGCCACAGCCAAGGCTCTGGATTACAGCCTGAAACGCTGGGTAGCGCTGACGCGCTACCTCAATGATGGTGCTGTGCCCATCGACAACAATCGGGTCGAAAATACGATCCGGCCTTGGGCCCTTGGCCGTTCGAATTGGCTCTTCGCCGGATCACTGCGCAGCGGTAAACGAGCGGCGGCAATTATGAGCTTGATTCAATCGGCACGCATGAATGGGCATGATCCGTTCGCGTATCTCAAGGATGTACTGACGCGGTTGCCGACACAGAGGGCCAGTGCAATTGACCAATTACTACCGCATCAATGGGCACAGGGCTCCTAACACGCTATGAGCTACATTCAGTCCGACGCGTCTGAATCTAATGGTGTCGATGGAGGTATTTGCCATGCGGGTTTTTTGTCATCCTGACTGTCGAAAATACGCCGCGCCTTGCGGAAATCCTCAACGTTCTCGACAACCCAAGTCCAGATAGGTGACATGCGGATCAACAGTCCCATACCCAGCGGCGTCAGCTCATACTCGACACGTGGCGGAATCTCACCGAACTCCCGCCGAACCACTAGCCCATCCCGCTCCATGGAGCGTAGCGTCTTGGTTAACATCCGCTGAGTCACCCCAGTCATCTGCCTTTTTATTTCGGCATGGCGCATCGTGCCGTAAACCCCCAGGGCATGCAGAATACCTAACGACCAGCGGCTACCTGCGTGAGCAAGCACTTCTCGTCTGACGCCATCATCGTCTTCTCTAAGCGTTCGGCAAATTGTTTCTGCCTGGCTGAGAGCCTCCTGATCGGTCATTTCATTCTCTGGTATCACAGGTGTGCCTTCTTACGAACGTTGCCTAATCGTGCAAGCATTTGTTCATCTTACAGGCAACAGGTCTCAGGAGAAATCATGACCGAAGTGACCCAGCTTTCCCCCCAATCCATTCTCGTTCTAGGCGCCGGTGAGCTTGGGCTGCCGGTTCTGCGCAATCTTGCGCGAGTAGCAAAGCGCGCGCCCGGCTCCACAATCAGCGTCCTGCTCAGGGATTCGACCATCAACACTCAGGTGCCCGAGAAAAAGGTCGAAATCGATGAGCTTCGAGATCTTGGCATCCAGATGGTGGCCGCAGATCTCGTGAATAATTCAATCGATCAGTTGGCTGAAGTGTTCGCACGGTTCGATACCGTAATAGGCTGCGCAGGCATGGTTGCAGGCCGGGAAACCCCGATGAAGCTGGCTACAGCAGCTCTCAAGTCCGGTGTGAAGCGCTACTTTCCTTGGCAGTTTGGTGTCGACTTCGAGGTAATCGGTCGGGGCAGTCCTCAAGATCTGTTCGATGCTCAGCTTGATGTACGCGAATTGCTTCGCGCCCAGGATAAAACTGAATGGGTAATCATCTCGACGGGTATGTTCACCAGCTTTCTATTCGAGCCAGTATTCGAGGTGGTTGACTTCGAAAACGATACCGTGAACGCGCTAGGCAGTCTTGAGACCAGCGTGACGCTCACGACTCCAGAAGACATTGGTGCGTTGACAGCGGAAATTGTTTTCTTCGAACCTCGCTTCCGCGATCAGATTGTGTACCTCTCGGGAGATACAGTGACGTACGGAGAGGTTGCGAGCCTCCTCGAACGTGTACTGGGTCGCCCGTTCAAACGTAACGTGTGGACTGTTCCGTACTTGCTCCAAGAATTGGAGAGAGACCCAACGCATCACATCAAGAAGTACCGCGCTGTGTTCGCCCAGGGCAGAGGCGTGGCCTGGCCTAAAGCAGGCACTTTCAACGCGCAGCAGTCGACTCAAGTCACGACCGCTGAGGAGTGGGCCCGTGCAAATCTGGCAACCTCATCAGCATAAGGGCAGTAGCTGAACGAACGTTCTCGCGCTCGGAGTTGACCTGCTAAAAAGCTCCTCAGTCTGATAATGGGCGCTGATAACCGAAGCTAAGGCGCGGAGAATGGGTCTGGTAATCCAAGACGACCGAATCTTTATCTTATCCGCACCATCTGCCGAGGTCTGAGGCGTCCCACTTCACTATCTATTGAGTTTTCTAAGCGCGAATTCCGAACCACGGTGACTTAACCAAGCGCTTACTAAAGCCTTGCAAATGAGCGTGGTTTTGAGGAGCACGGGGGAGAATGGTGTGGTCAAGGTGTGTCTGCCGGACGCTTACT
>NZ_QGAA01000046.1:0-2847 GCF_005233485.1 Pseudomonas sp. CFBP13509 | reverse complement strand
AAGAGGCGAACCAGGGGAACTGAAACATCTAAGTACCCTGAGGAAAAGAAATCAACCGAGATTCCCTTAGTAGTGGCGAGCGAACGGGGACTAGCCCTTAAGTGGCTTTGAGATTAGCGGAACGCTCTGGAAAGTGCGGCCATAGTGGGTGATAGCCCTGTACGCGAAAATCTCTTAGTCATGAAATCGAGTAGGACGGAGCACGAGAAACTTTGTCTGAATATGGGGGGACCATCCTCCAAGGCTAAATACTACTGACTGACCGATAGTGAACTAGTACCGTGAGGGAAAGGCGAAAAGAACCCCGGAGAGGGGAGTGAAATAGATCCTGAAACCGTATGCGTACAAGCAGTGGGAGCCCACTTTGTTGGGTGACTGCGTACCTTTTGTATAATGGGTCAGCGACTTATTTTCAGTGGCGAGCTTAACCGAATAGGGGAGGCGTAGCGAAAGCGAGTCTTAATAGGGCGTCTAGTCGCTGGGAATAGACCCGAAACCGGGCGATCTATCCATGGGCAGGTTGAAGGTTGGGTAACACTAACTGGAGGACCGAACCGACTACCGTTGAAAAGTTAGCGGATGACCTGTGGATCGGAGTGAAAGGCTAATCAAGCTCGGAGATAGCTGGTTCTCCTCGAAAGCTATTTAGGTAGCGCCTCATGTATCACTGTAGGGGGTAGAGCACTGTTTCGGCTAGGGGGTCATCCCGACTTACCAAACCGATGCAAACTCCGAATACCTACAAGTGCCGAGCATGGGAGACACACGGCGGGTGCTAACGTCCGTCGTGAAAAGGGAAACAACCCAGACCGTCAGCTAAGGTCCCAAAGTTATGGTTAAGTGGGAAACGATGTGGGAAGGCTTAGACAGCTAGGAGGTTGGCTTAGAAGCAGCCACCCTTTAAAGAAAGCGTAATAGCTCACTAGTCGAGTCGGCCTGCGCGGAAGATGTAACGGGGCTCAAACCATACACCGAAGCTACGGGTATCACGTAAGTGATGCGGTAGAGGAGCGTTCTGTAAGCCTGTGAAGGTGAGTTGAGAAGCTTGCTGGAGGTATCAGAAGTGCGAATGCTGACATGAGTAACGATAATGGGTGTGAAAAACACCCACGCCGAAAGACCAAGGTTTCCTGCGCAACGTTAATCGACGCAGGGTTAGTCGGTCCCTAAGGCGAGGCTGAAAAGCGTAGTCGATGGAAAACAGGTTAATATTCCTGTACTTCTGGTTATTGCGATGGAGGGACGGAGAAGGCTAGGCCAGCTTGGCGTTGGTTGTCCAAGTTTAAGGTGGTAGGCTGGAATCTTAGGTAAATCCGGGATTCTAAGGCCGAGAGCTGATGACGAGTTAACTTTTAGTTAACGAAGTGGTTGATGCCATGCTTCCAAGAAAAGCTTCTAAGCTTCAGGTAACCAGGAACCGTACCCCAAACCGACACAGGTGGTTGGGTAGAGAATACCAAGGCGCTTGAGAGAACTCGGGTGAAGGAACTAGGCAAAATGGCACCGTAACTTCGGGAGAAGGTGCGCCGGTGAGGGTGAAGGACTTGCTCCGTAAGCTCATGCCGGTCGAAGATACCAGGCCGCTGCGACTGTTTATTAAAAACACAGCACTCTGCAAACACGAAAGTGGACGTATAGGGTGTGACGCCTGCCCGGTGCCGGAAGGTTAATTGATGGGGTTAGCTAACGCGAAGCTCTTGATCGAAGCCCCGGTAAACGGCGGCCGTAACTATAACGGTCCTAAGGTAGCGAAATTCCTTGTCGGGTAAGTTCCGACCTGCACGAATGGCGTAACGATGGCGGCGCTGTCTCCACCCGAGACTCAGTGAAATTGAAATCGCTGTGAAGATGCAGTGTATCCGCGGCTAGACGGAAAGACCCCGTGAACCTTTACTATAGCTTTGCACTGGACTTTGAATTTGCTTGTGTAGGATAGGTGGGAGGCTTTGAAGCGTGGACGCCAGTCTGCGTGGAGCCAACCTTGAAATACCACCCTGGCAACTTTGAGGTTCTAACTCAGGTCCGTTATCCGGATCGAGGACAGTGTATGGTGGGTAGTTTGACTGGGGCGGTCTCCTCCTAAAGAGTAACGGAGGAGTACGAAGGTGCGCTCAGACCGGTCGGAAATCGGTCGTAGAGTATAAAGGCAAAAGCGCGCTTGACTGCGAGACAGACACGTCGAGCAGGTACGAAAGTAGGTCTTAGTGATCCGGTGGTTCTGTATGGAAGGGCCATCGCTCAACGGATAAAAGGTACTCCGGGGATAACAGGCTGATACCGCCCAAGAGTTCATATCGACGGCGGTGTTTGGCACCTCGATGTCGGCTCATCACATCCTGGGGCTGAAGCCGGTCCCAAGGGTATGGCTGTTCGCCATTTAAAGTGGTACGCGAGCTGGGTTTAGAACGTCGTGAGACAGTTCGGTCCCTATCTGCCGTGGACGTTTGAGATTTGAGAGGGGCTGCTCCTAGTACGAGAGGACCGGAGTGGACGAACCTCTGGTGTTCCGGTTGTCACGCCAGTGGCATTGCCGGGTAGCTATGTTCGGAATAGATAACCGCTGAAAGCATCTAAGCGGGAAACTAGCCTCAAGATGAGATCTCACTGGGACCTTGAGTCCCCTGAAGGGCCGTCGAAGACTACGACGTTGATAGGTTGGGTGTGTAAGCGCTGTGAGGCGTTGAGCTAACCAATACTAATTGCCCGTGAGGCTTGACCATATAACACCCAAGCAATTTGCGTCGAAAGGCCAGATTGCGGTGTGTGAAGACGCAATGAACCGAAAGTTCGAGATCTTACAAAACACCGACAGCTGTCACATACCCAATTTGCTGAAGCGAGGCCAGC
>NZ_QGAA01000045.1:0-2958 GCF_005233485.1 Pseudomonas sp. CFBP13509 | reverse complement strand
ATATAACTATTTATTTATTCTATAAACGCATATGAACACTGTTGCCTTACCAACATCTGATCAACAATTTGCTCCCCTGGTAGCAGCTGCCGAGCCCCGGCGAGGCTGCGTCGGCCGCGACTCGAGCCTGAATCGGCAGCGCGCCTGACGCAGCCTCGCTTGCGCTCGGCAGCTGCTACGGATGTGGATAAGGCGATATTTACGGTTAAGACGTTATCTACGCGGGGGAGCGCTGGCCTTGGCATAGAGACTGCATATTCCTGGAAAGCATGATGGAACATGCCGAATCAGTTTTCTGAATATAAGAAAAGCCTTCTCTCAACGCCTTGTCCGGAGCTGTTCCATGAAACCCTTCACCCAGCGTGTACTCGGCGCCTGCGCCCTCGTCCTGAGCCTGCAGGCGCAGGCATATGCCGCCGAAACCGATCCCGCCGAAGTCAACCTCGACTACGCCTACTACTCGCCGGTCAGCCTGGTGCTCAAGCACTTCGGCTGGCTGGAACAGGCCCTGCCCCACAGCAAGGTCGGCTGGGTCCTGAGCCAGGGCAGCAACCGCTCCCTGGAATACCTCAACAGCGGCGGCGTGGATTTCGCTTCGTCCGCCAGCTTGTCCGCCGTGTTGAGCCGCGCCAATGGCAGCCCGATCAAATCGGTGTACGTCTACAGCCGCGCCGAGTGGACCGCCCTGGTGGTGCGCAAGGACTCACCACTCAACAGCGTCAGCGACCTGAAGGGCAAGAAAATCGCCGCCACCAAAGGCACCGATCCGTACCTGTTCACCCTGCGCAGCCTGCAACAGGCCGGGCTGAAAAAAGACGACGTGGAGCTGGTGCACCTGCAACATCCCGACGGTCGCACCGCCCTGGAAAAAGGTGACGTGGACGCCTGGGCCGGCCTCGACCCGCACATGGCCGCGAGTGAAATCCAGGCCGGTTCGCGCCTGCTGTACCGCAACAAGGACTTCAACAGCTACGGCGTGGTGAGCGTCACCGAGCAGTTCGCCAAGGCGCACCCACAGACCATCACCAAGGTGCTCGGGGCGTATGAAAAAGCCCGGGATTGGGCGGTGAAGCACCCCGATGAATTCGCCAGGTTGCTGGCGGATGAATCCGGCCTGCCGCTGGAAGTGGCCAAGCTGCAATTGTCGCGTACCGATCTGAGCACGCCGTTGTTGAGCGCCAAGGATGTGCAGTCGTCGAAGGCGGCGGCGCCGATCCTGGTGTCCGAGGAATTGGTGCGTCGTGGGGTGAATGTGGACCAGGTGATCGATCAACTGATCGACCCTTCGTTTGGCCAAACCCTGTCGAAGCAATAAGGGGCGCGCGATGACCAGCAAAAGCCAGGCATTGCCCCTTCCGGCCCCCGCAGTCAGCCAGCGCAGCGCCTGGCCACGACGGTTCAAAGGCCTGGTCTTGCCGGTGCTGATCCTGATGATCCTGGAAGGGGTCGTGCGGGTGGGCTGGCTGCCGTCCTACCAGATGCCGGCGCCCAGCGAGATCGCCGTGACCCTCACCGACCTCGCCGAGGGCGCCTTGTGGAAACACATCAGCGCCAGCCTCGCCCGCGTGCTGCTGGGCTTTGCCATCGGCGCCGGCCTGGCCCTGGTGTTCGCCGCCTGGGTCGGTTTGAGCCGTGAAGCCGAAGCCTATCTGGAGCCGACCTTCGCCGGCCTGCGTTCGATCCCGAGCCTGGCCTGGGTGCCCTTGCTGCTGCTTTGGCTGGGCATCGATGAAACCTCGAAGATTGTGCTGATCGCCATTGGCGCGTTTTTCCCGGTGTACCTCAATGGCGTCGCGGCGATTCGCGATATTGATCGCAAGCTGGTGGAAGTCGGGCAAATGTACGGGTTCAGTCGCCGCCGCCTGGTGCGCCGGATCCTGCTGCCCGCCGCCCTGCCCGGCCTGTTTACCGGGTTGCGCAGTGGCTTGAGCCTGGCGTGGATGTTCCTCGTGGCGGCCGAACTGATCGCGGCGACCAAGGGCCTGGGTTACCTGCTCAGCGATGGGCGGGAAACCTCTCGGCCCGACATCGTGCTGGCCGCCATTATCGTATTGGCGCTACTGGGCAAGGTCAGCGACGGCCTGCTCGCGGCGTTGGAGAAACGCTGCCTGGCCTGGCGCGACACCTTCACCGGCCAAGGAGCGGAACAATGAGTACGCAGCCGTTATTGGACATTCGGGTGGAGCGTAAAAGCTTTGCCAGCACCACCGTATTGAAAGATGTACGCCTGGCCTTGCAGCCGCGCGAAGCGGTCAGCCTGCTGGGCCCCAGCGGCTGTGGCAAAAGTACCCTGCTGCGGATCGTCGCCGGGTTGGAAAAGGACTTCCAGGGCGAACTGCGCAGCCCTGACGGCGACGTGGCGTTCGTGTTCCAGGAACCGCGCCTGATGCCCTGGCTCACGGTGGAGCAGAACATTGGTTTCAGCGATGACAACCGCTACGACAGGGCCTGGGTCACACAATTGATCGAGGAAGTCGGCCTCAAGGGCTTCGCCCAGGCGCTGCCCAAGGCATTGTCCGGCGGCATGGCACAGCGGGTGGCGATCGCACGCGGCCTGTATTCACGTCCGCAGGTGCTGTTGCTGGATGAACCGTTCAGTGCGGTGGATGCCTTCACCCGCATGAAGCTCCAGGACTTGCTGCTGCAACTGGCCGCGCACCACGCCATCGCCCTGTTGCTGGTGACCCATGATGTGGACGAAGCGCTGTACCTGAGTGACCGGGTACTGGTGATGGACAACCGGCCCAGCAGCATTCGCCAGGAGCTGACGGTCGACCTGCCGCATCCGAGGGATCGGCGTGACCCGCTGCTGGCCCGGCTCAAGGCGCTGGCCTTGACCGAGTTGCAGCGTGCCCACGTGATCTGAGGACTACTCCTAACCTGTGGCGAGCGGGCTTGCCCCGCGTTGGGCTGCGCAGCAGACCCAAAACCAGGCGCTGTGGTTTACCTGACAGAACA
>NZ_QGAA01000044.1:0-6796 GCF_005233485.1 Pseudomonas sp. CFBP13509 | reverse complement strand
CGGCGACGTCGAGTTTGTCCAGGGCGGCCTTGGCGCGCACGATGGCGGCGGAGTCACTGGCGGTGACGGCGCGTGCTTCGATGGCGGCAGCGGCGCCGGCACCGTCGAGGCGGTCCATGTTGGCTTCGCTGGCGTGGCCGGCGTTGGCGCCTTTGATCACGGCTGCACCGGTGTCCTCGTTGTCGACTTCATCCCAACTCAGCATTGAAATACTCCCTTCTGTTCTGTTTTGACGGCATGTGAACCCGTCCAAAAAAATACGATCTGCAGGCTGCCAGGCATTGAAATACTGCGCAGAGTGTGGTCGGTGATTACCGATGCTGCACACTATGTAGTGGTCTGTTCTGTTTGTTGGCACACTATATGGTGTGTAACAGAATGGGTCAACGAACAAGAAAGGATCGAACGTCGCAGGGGGTGGCAGAACCGCCGCTGTCGTTCAGGACCCGCCCGCAGCCTCGAGTAACAGCGCTTCAAACACCTGCTGCACCCGTGGCTCATCACTGTGGGCCACGTTGAAACGCATCGAATCGCGATGGGCCGGGTCGTAGCCGAAGAGCGCGCCCGGCGCCAGTACCAGGCTGCGTTTCAACGCTTCCTGGGCCAACCATTCGCCGTTCACACCCGCTGGCAGGCGTGCCCAGATAAACATCCCGCCCTCATAGGCCATCGGCAACTCGCACCCGCAGCGCCGCAGCCATTGCTCCACGCGCCCGCCGGCTTCCATCAGGCGTTGGACCATGCGCTTGCGGTGCTTGGCGTAGCTGCCTTCGCTGAGCATGCGGTAGACGATCTGCTCGAACAGTTCCGAGGTCACGCCGCCGCTCATCAACTTCATATTGGTCAGGTTGGCGGCCAGTTGCGGCGCGGCCACCACGAAGCTGACGCGGGTGTTGGCACTGAGGATCTTCGAGAAACCCGACAGGTAGGTGACCTGGTCCAGCCCGGCGAGGGTGGCCAGGCGTGGCGGCGGGTTGGGGTGCAGGTCGCCGTAAAGATCGTCCTCGACGATATGGCAGTGGTACTGCTGGGTCAGTTGCAACAGGCGAAACGCCTGGCTGGGGCTTAAGGAGTGGCCGGTCGGGTTATGCAGCACGCTGGTGGTCAGGTACAGGCTCGGACGGTGTTCGGCCAGCAGTTGTTCGAGGGCGGTGAAATCGAAACCGTCGGGGCGGCGTTGGATGGTCACCACCTTGACGCCGTGCAGCGCCAGGTTGGCGTGGAAGTTGAAATAGCACGGTGCGTCCAGCAGCACCGTGTCGCCGGGCCTGGCGAGCAGGCGCATGAGCATGTCCAGGCCCTGCAGGGTGTTGGGGGTGGTGATGATTTGTTCCACCGGGACCGACAAACCGTCGGCGTGCAGCTTCTGTTGCAGGGCCAGGCGCAAGGGCAGCAGCCCGGCGGGCGTGCCCAGCCCGGCGATGCGCAACGACGGCGTGCGCACCACGCTGCGCATGGCCTGGCGGATGCCCTCGGCGTCCAGCCAGGCTTCCGGCAGGTGGCCGCCGCCGGGGCGCAGCTCGCCGCCGGCGGTGACCAGCGGGCGACGCAGCACGCTGAGCAGGTCCTGGGGCAGCAGGTCGACCCACGCCACCGACGCCGGGCGCGCGCTGTCCATCGCCACGAAGTAGCCACGCCCCTGCCTGGAGGTCAGCAGGTTGCGCCCGCGCAGGCGGTCCAGAGCTTCGTTGAGGGTGAACTTGCTGACGCCCAGGGTCTGGGTCAACTCCCGCACCGACGGCAACTTGCTGCCGGGCGCCCATTCGCCGCTCTCGATGCGCTGGCTGAACGCCTCGACGATCTGCTGCACCTTGGGTGTGCCGTCCACGAACGCGATGGCGGATACAAACATAAACTGTCCTTGTGTTTGCCGGTGCTTTTACCGGTGAAGTTTGGCCGGATTAGGCCTGACTTTACCTGCCTTGTGCAACGGCGCTTGCCTACACTGCAGGCCTTCTCACCCTGGGTCCAAGGCCATGACCAGCGCATTGACGCTCTCTTCGTTTCTCTACTTCCTGCTGTTTTGCGCCACCATGACCTTCAGCCCCGGCCCCATGACCCTGCTGCTGTTGAGCTTGGGCTTAAAGGACGGCCTGCGCAGTTCGCTGCCGGCCCAATTCGGCGCCAGCGTGTCGTACCTGATTTCGATCCTGATCTTTGCCGTGGGCTTTTCGGCACTGATCAAGGGCAATCTCGCCATCACCCAGAGCATCCAGATAATCGGCGTGGTCTACATCCTTTACCTGGCCTACAAACAATGGACCAGCAGCGGTGTCGCCATGGATAAGGCCGCTGGAGTAGAGGGCGCACGCCGCTTGTTCGGCAAGGGTTTGCTGACCGGGTTCTCCAACCCCAAGACCCTCATCATGTTCAGCGCTGTATTCCCACAGTTCGCCGGGGCAGGGGAGCAACGTTCGGCGGTGGATATCGCCATCCTCGGGGCGACCTTCCTGGTGCTGCAATTTGCCAGCGGTTGCCTGTATTGCTACTTCGGCCAACGCATCAAGCACGTGCTGGAAAACCCCAGGCGCCGTGTGCTGTTGCAGCGGATCACTGCGGTGCTGTTGCTGGGTGTGGCGTTGATGCTGGCCCGCGGTTTTCCCCACTGAATGGTTTGGATGGGGAATGAGCAGTAGTGGCGAATTGCTGGCGCCCTGATAGACTCCAGGCATTCATCCAGGATTACAGCCCTCCATGCCTGCCGTCGGAGGAAAAGGATTTCCGCTCGCTACCCGTTTGTATAAATCCCGCACCTTAGGGCTGACGCTCGGTTTTGTGTGCGTAGTGTTTGGCATGTATCCGCTGGATCCGGCGCCATGGGTGTGGGCCTGGATGGTGATCAATGCATTTGTCTGGCCGGTCGTGGCCTTTCAGCGCTCGTTGCGTGCTACCCATACGCTGCGCAGTGAGCGGCGCAATTTGCTGTTCGATTCGTTTTGCGGCGGTTTCTGGGTCGCGGCCATGCATTTCAACCCGCTGCCCGGTGTGACGACGCTGTCGATGATGACCATGAACAACGTCGCCATCGGCGGTCCGCGCTTCATGCTGGCGGGGTGGGCGGCGCAGGCGCTGGGCATCGGCACGTCGCTGTTGATATTCACGCCGGCCTTTATCGCCACGACCACCCCGGTCCAGCTCTATGCCTGCCTGCCGATTCTGATGCTGTACCCGCTGGCGCTGGGTTGGATCTGTTACCGCCAGGCGGTGACCCTGGCCCGGCACAAACGCGAATTGCTGGCGCTGAGTCGCACCGACAGCCTGACCGGCCTGCTCAACCATGGCGCCTGGAAAGACCATCTGGAGATCGAGTTCCAACGTTGCCGCCGCGAACAGCAAGGGGCCGCGATTGCGTTGATCGACATCGACCATTTCAAGCTTATCAACGACACCTATGGCCACGTCACCGGCGACATCGTGCTGCGCCAACTCAGCAAAGTGCTGCGCCAGAACCTGCGCGCCACCGACCTGGCCGGGCGCTACGGCGGCGATGAATTCTGCGTGATCCTACCGGGCATGCCGCTCAACCGTGCCACGGAAGTGATGGATGCCTTGCGCGATCGCTTCAACGCGTTGGCGTACGCCCAGGACCCTTCATTGCGCGCCAGCTTGAGTATCGGCCTGGCGCCGTATCAACCGGGGCACGCCGATTCCACCACGTGGCTCAACGACGCAGACCTGGCGCTGTATGAAGCCAAGAGCAGCGGGCGCAACCGGGTCAGTTCGGTGCACGGCACTTGGTTGCGGTCGGTCTAGTGGGGTAGGGTGAGGCGGCACCCCAACAAAAAACAAGGACCGGTTCATGCCCTTCACCTTCCCGCGTACTCTCCTGGCCGCCACGCTGGCCTTGTCCTTCGCACTCCCGGCCTACAGCGCCGAACCCCACCGGCAGATCCAGGCGGACGCCGAACAGTACAAGGCCCCGGCCCTGAAACTGCTGGAGCGCCTGGTGAATATCGATTCGGGTTCCGGCTACGGGCCAGGCCTGACCCAGGTGAGTGACATCGCCGTCGATGAACTCAAACAGCTGGGCTTCACCATTGAACGGGTGCCGGATGCCGCCGCCAACAGCAGCCATGTGATCGCCACCCTCAAGGGCAACGGCAAGGCCAAAATCCTGCTGATGGCCCACATGGACACCGTGTTCAAGGAAGGCTCGGCGGCCGAACGGCCGTTTCACATCAAGGACGGCCGCGCCTATGGTCCCGGGGTGATGGATGACAAGGGCGGCATCGTCGCCGGTATCTACGCACTCAAAGTCCTGAAAAACCAGGGCTTCAAGGACTATGCACAGATTACCTTCCTGCTCGATGCCAGCGAAGAAACCGGTTCCGACATCGCCTCTGAACTGATCCGCAACACCGCCAAGGTCCACGACGTCACGCTGAACCTGGAACCCGGCCGCCCAGCCGACGGCCTGGTGGTGTGGCGCAAAGGCAGTGCCACCGCCGTGGTCGAAGTCAAAGGCAAAGCTGCCCACGCCGGCGTGGCCCCGGAGCTGGGGCGCAACGCCGCCATGGAAGCCGCGCATCAGATCCTGCAGTTGGGCAAGCTGGGTGATGAAGAGAAAAAAACCACCATCAACTTCACCGTCATCAAGGCGGGCGACCGCACCAACGTCATCCCCGACCAAGCCACCGCCAAGGCCGACGTACGCGCGGCATTGCCGGAAGAGTTCGACCGGATCGAGAAGGACCTGGTGCGGGTCTCCGCCAACAAGCTGATCCCGGAAACCGAAGTGACCACCACCCTCAAACGCGGCCTGCCGCCCATGCCGCAGACGCCGGAGTCGGACAAGCTGGTGGCGATTGCCCAGGGGATCTATGGGGAGTTGGGTAAAAAGTTGACCATTGAAGGCAGCGGCGGGGCGGCGGATGCCAGTTTGTCCGCCGGGGTGGGGACGCCGACGTTGGATGGGTTTGGGATTGTAGGGGGGAATATTCATACGCCGCAGGAGTATGCGGAGGTGGAGAGTGTTGCACCGCGGATCTACTTGCTGAGTCGGATGATTATGGAGCTTTCGAAGCGTTGATGAGGTCGCTCACCCATTATCGTGGGGTGAGCACGCTTTTGTGGCGAGCGAGCTCGCCACAGGGGATTGTGGTTTGCCAGGGGGAGTTGCGGTGGGACTACCAAGTTGACTGGTCTTCGAGGCTGGCTTTTTGGAGGTCGTCTTTCCAGACCTCGTTCGCTAAGCGATAGATTTCGAAGAATAAACTTCGGGGGTCTTCTATTTCAGTCTCGTCCCAAGCCATCGTTGAGTACTCCTCCGGATCGTTCTCAAAATAAGAGTGGAAGTTATAGTTTTCCGTATGTAAAGCAAGGGATAAGTTCTCAACTAGCTTGTATCTGTGACGATAGGAAAGCTTGTTGTATGGATCTAGGCAATATTTGAGTATGAGGCTTTCCCTGTCTTTACTGTCGTTAGGGTTGTAGTGGGATAGTTTTTCTCCCTTGGTTTCCTCTTGGTCGTAAATATCAAAAATACCCACGAAATAGTACAGGCTAGCGTCGAAAGGTATTTGGTCTGAAGAAGGATGGAATAGCATTTGTTATTCCTTAGTAGGAAATAGAGTAAAGGGTGTGCCGTCTTCACGAAATTTCATCTCGGCGCCATTCATTGATGGGTTGAAGGTTGGGTTGTTTTTGTCTTTCTTGTTGGGTTTGTAGCCGCGTCCTGCCCCTGGTAGTTCTAAACGTACGATATCGTTTTTCTTGTCATCAATGCCCGTGTAAAGCGGTAGTCCCCTTTCAGCCCTGGAGGTGGCTTTCGTCCATGCCTGGAGTTGGAGTTTCCAGCTATTGAATTGTGAGCTTGGGACCCCCATTTTGTTTTTCGGAGTATTACCCGTTATTGGATCCTTCCCATCTATTGATCGTCGACTCATTTTGGTGTCCTGTACCTCTGGCCCGTGTTTACCGACCATATGCATGTCGTACTTTGCTTCGTATTCCAAGACTCGGTTCTTCGCATTGGCCTCGGTTAGCTCCTCAATTCTCGCTTGTCGCTGCACACGTGTCAGTTGCGGTAGTACGGGCTCTCCGTGATCAACACCTCCAGTTGGGTTTTGAGCGGTAGGCCTTGGTTTGCAACCATCTGCCCCCGGGCAGGTGCTTAAGCCCAGCGGATCTACCCACCCCGTGGGATTGGGCACGTACTGGTACGCGTTGATCCCACCCGCCAGCTTCACCGGATCTGGCGTCAGGTAACACCCAATATCCGGATTGTAGTAGCGATGACGGTTGTAGTGCAGCCCGCTTTCCTGATCAAAGTACTGACCCTGGAAACGCAGCGGGTTGTCGATTGTGCCTTTGTCGAGTCGGCTGATCTGGCCGTAGGCGCGGTAATGCGCGGACCAGACGATTTCGCCGTCGGGGTCGGTGAGTTCCTGCGGTGTGCCGAGATGGTCGAGTTGGTAGTGGTACGGCTTCGTTTCTTCTGGGCCGAAACCTTCCAACAGGGCCAGTGGACGAAAGCTGTCGGGTTCATAGAGATAGCTGCGATGGCTATCCGCATGGTGTTCGGCAATCAGCCTGTCGCCTTGCCAGAAAAACTCCGTCGTTATGCCTTCAACGGTTTTGCTGATGCGCCGCCCAAACGGGTCGTAGCGGTAACTGGCGGTTTGGCCGTTGGGTTGGGTGATGCCGATCAGCCGATGCTGGCAGTCGTAGCGGTATTCGGTGACGAGTTGATGGCCTTTGCCGCGTCGCTCGCGGATGAGGTTGCCGAAGGCGTCATAGTCGTAGTGGCGGTCGCCCTGGATCATCAGGCGGTTGCCGGCGACGATGTCGGGGCCGG
>NZ_QGAA01000043.1:0-9298 GCF_005233485.1 Pseudomonas sp. CFBP13509 | reverse complement strand
AGCTCACCTAATGACTACGCAAAGCAACTGAAGCAAACTGCTTAACACTCACTTCATGGCGTACGTTTTGAGGGAACAAGTCCATGGTTACTTTGGGGCTTTTCCAAAGTGACCCGCCGTAAGGGCGGAACCCATAGCCGCCGTTACCGCAGCAACGGATATGTACTCGGTCAAATCCAACGACATGGTCGGCCCAAAGGCCGCCACGGAAACAAGCTCCCTCACCACAAAGAGATTTTTCAGCCTGAAAGTTGTGTAGATACCCATGCCCCGATGGCGTCAGACCAGGCGCCGCTTACTTCGGCCCCATAATCTTCGCCAACTTCTCCGGCGACGGCGCCCCTTGCTGTTGCTGCAAGCCGCCCTTGTCATCCAGGTAGAAAATCGCCGGCGTCGCCGACAGTTCCAGCTCATCCATCAACTTCATATTGGCATCGAGCTTGGCTTCGATGTCCGCCGGGATCTTGGCCAGCGCCTGCAATTTGCTGCCCTTGCCGGCGGCTTCATGTTCTTCCAGGGCCTTTTGCGGGTCCTTGGCGGCGAACAGGGCGGCCGACTTGGCGGCGCTGTCTTCGCGGATGATGCCGACCATGATGTGGCGCAACTGCACCTTGCCGGCTTTTACCCATGGCCGCGCCTGTTCCCAGAACATGTTGCAGTACGGGCAGTTGGGGTCGCTGAACAGGTAGACGACGCGCGGGGCGTTTTTGTCGCCGTCCTGGATCCAGCTGCTTTTTTCCATTTTGGCCCAGACTTCCTTGGCCATCGGCGCGTACACCAGTTTTTCCAGGGGCGCGCTGCTCAGGTCATTGCCCTGGGCGTCGTACAGGTTGCCGGCGATCACGCTCTTGCCGTCGGCGGTCAGGTACAGCGCCAT
Source organism: Pseudomonas sp. CFBP13509 (assembly GCF_005233485.1). Lineage (NCBI taxonomy): Bacteria > Pseudomonadati > Pseudomonadota > Gammaproteobacteria > Pseudomonadales > Pseudomonadaceae > Pseudomonas > Pseudomonas sp. CFBP13509. The sequence continues at coordinate 8,421 of NZ_QGAA01000043.1, read as the reverse complement.
GCCGCGGTTCTGGTATTGCGCGGCGTAGCCGGTGAGGCCGCTGGGGGCGTCGAACTTGCCGAGGATTTTGGCGCCTTTGGCTTCGATCTGTTTGATCGGTGCCGGCCAGTCTTCGGCCTGGGCCAGGGTAGCCGCCAGTGTCAGCGGCAGCAGGGTCAGCAGGTGGCGGAGGCGAGGCATGTCGGTTTCCTTGTGGCGGCAGGGGCGGTGTCGAAGGGTTCCATGGCACGGGCCAGGCTGGCCTGGGACAACTCGCCCAGGTGGCTGTTGATCAGGCGCCCGTCGGCTTGGTAGAACAGCGTGGTGGGCAGGGCCATGGAGCCCACGGCCTGGCCGAGGCGGCCGCTGGCGTCGAACAACACGTTGTCGAGGGTCAGGCCCTGGGTGGCGAGGAAGGTGCTGACGCTTTGCATGCTTTCGGCCTGGTTGACGAACAGGAAGGTCACGTCGGGGCGCATGCGCTGGGCGTTTTCCAGCACCGGCATTTCGCGGCGGCACGGCGGGCACCAGGTGGCCCACAGGTTGATCACCAGCGGACCGCCCTGGTAATCCGCCAGTTGCACCACTTCGCCATTGGCGTTGCGCAAGGTGATGTCCGGCAGGCGTGTGCCTTTTTCATACACGCTCAAGGACAGGCTGGTCATGCCCCAGAACACCAGCCCGGTGATGACCCCGGCGCTCAGGGGCTTGCGCAGCGCCGGGCGACGCCAGCCATAGAGCAGTGCACCGAGGATCAGGGCGACGATACCGGGCCAGGCGAGAAAACCGCCGTCGCGCAGGTCGACCATCTGCAGCCAGTCGTTGCTGTAGTAACTCCAGTACATCAGCACGAAGCTGACGCGGGCCGCCAGCATGCCCAGCAGGAACAGGCTGAACAGCACCGATTCCGGATTTTCACCGCCACGCTTGGCCACGCGCCAACCCACCAGGGTGGCGAGAATCAACGCGCTGATCAGCAGGATGTGATTCAGGGCGATGGCGAAGGTGCCGATGGTCAGGGTCAGCATCAGAGGGCGTCCCGGGCTTGAGTCCAGCGTTGCAGGAAAGCGGCGGCATCCACTTCGCCGGTGATGCGCTGGGCGCGGCGTTCCTCACCGTCAGGGCCGATCCACACGAAGCTGGGCGGTCCCGGCACCTGGTAGCGGCCCAGCAGTGCGCGGCTGGCGGCATTGTCGGCGGTGACGTCGAGGCGTAGCAGGCGTACATCCTTCAGCGCGTCGAGCACTTCGGGTTTGCCGAACACCTGTTTTTCCATGATCTTGCACGACACGCACCAGTCGGCGTAGTAGTCCAGCAGCACCCATTGGCCCTGGGCCTTGGCGCTGTCGAGCTGGCGTTGCAGCACGCCGGGGTCATTGATGGTCATGAAGGCTTCGTGGGCGGTGGGTGCGGCGGTGGTCCGCGAGCCACTGTAGACCTTCAACGGTTGCCACAGGTCATCGCTGCCACCCGCCGCACCCACCAGCAGCAGGCCGCCCCACACCCCCACGACCACGGAACCGGCGCCGAACAGCATGGCGACCCGCCCGAAATCCTGGGCCAGGCGCCAGCCGCAATAGGCCATGGACATGGCCAGCACGCCCCACAGGCCGAGCCACAGGCTTTCGTCGATCACCGGGCGAATCATCAGCACGGCGGTGGCCAAGAACAGGAAGCCGAAGATGCCCTTGAGCACATTCATCCAGGTGCCCGGCTTGGGCAGGAAACGGTTGCCCACGGTCACCAGCAACAGCAGCGGCACGCCAATGCCGATGCCCATGGCGAACAGGATCAGGCCGCCGTGCAGGGCATTGCCGCTCTGGGCGATGTACAGCAATGCACCGGCCAGGGGCGCGGTCATGCACGGCCCCACCAGCAGGCCGGACAGCGCGCCGAGCACCCCGGCGCCGACCAGGCTGCCGCCGCTCTGGTTGCGGCTGACGTTATCCAGGCGATCGCGCAAGGCCACGGGCAGTTGCAGTTCGAAGAAGCCGAACATCGGCAGGGCGAGGATCACGAACAAGGCGGCGAAGCTGCCGAGGATCCACGGGGTTTGCAACAGCGCCGCGAGGTTGGCGCCGAGCAGGGCGGCGAGTACACCGAGCGCCGCATACACCAGCGCCATGCACACCACGTAGCTGCCGGCCAGGGCAAAGCCGCGACGCGGGCTGGCGCCACTGCCCACCACCAGGCCGGCGAGGATCGGCAGCATCGGCAACGAACACGGGGCAAACGCCAGCAGCAGGCCCAGGCCGAAGAACACCAGCAGGCTCCAGCCCAGGCTGCGTTGTTGCAGGCCGCTGGCCAGGCTCTGGTCCTGGGCTTCGGCGGTGGCCGCAACGGCGGGGTTGCCGCCCAGGTCTACGCTGATCGACTGCGGCGGATAGCACAGCCCCGCATCGGCGCAGCCCTGCCAGCCGAGCTTGACCTGGCCGGTGACACCGGCGGGAATCTTCACTTCCAGGCCCTGGCGATACACTTCCTGCTCGCCAAAGAACTCGTCGCTATGGGCTTCGCCTTGCGGCAGCACGGGCTTTTCGGCCAGGCCATCGAACTTCATGCGCTGCTTGTACAGGTAATAACCGTCGGCAATCTGCCAATACAGCTGGGTCTCGCCACTTTCAAGACGTTCGGAGGTAAAGGTGAAGGCCTTGCCCACCGGGAGGAAATCGGCTTTGGTCTCAAACGGATTGCCCGGCGCGGCCTGGGCGAACCCCGCGAATAACACCAGCAGAAAGGTAAACAGATGCCGCATGGTCAAGCCTTAGTTCGATGCAAGTGAGGCACACAATGTGTGGCGTTGATTAACCGATGATTAACCGGGCGCTATTCTAAAGTGTAGGGATTATCTGAGCTTGCATCTTTTCACGGCATAATCTGCGCTTAATCCGCTGCACTTTTAATCCCCCCATCTTTCATGAAGGGTTCAGCATGCACGTACTGGTCTGTGAAGACGACGAACTGATCGCCAGCGGCATCGTGGCCGGCCTCGGTGCCCAGGGCTTTACAGTCGAGCGCGTGGCCACGGCTGCCGCTGCGCGCGCGATGCTCAAGGCGGCGACCTTCGACATCATGGTGCTCGACCTCGGCCTGCCCGACGAAGACGGCCTCAAGCTGCTGCAACAGCTGCGCAGCCAGGGCCTGGAGATTCCGGTGCTGATCCTTACCGCGCGGGACTCGGTGACCAACCGCGTCGACGGCCTGCAAGCCGGTGCCGATGACTACCTGCTCAAACCCTTCGACCTGCGCGAATTGGCCGCACGCCTGCAAACCCTGCTGCGCCGGATGGCGGGGCGCAGCGTCAACCTGATCGAGCACGGCCGGCTGACCTACGACCCGAGCAGTCGCGAAACCCTGTTGGGCGGCCAGCCGGTGGACCTGTCCCGACGTGAACAGGCGCTGTTGCAGGCGCTGTTGCACAACAAGGGCCGGGTGCTGTCCAGCGAGCAACTCAAGGACAGCGTCTACGGCTTCAACGATGAACTGGAAAGCAACGCCCTCAACGTGCATATCCATCACCTGCGGCGCAAGTTGGGCAATGGCATCGTCGAGACCGTACGCGGCCTGGGTTATCGCCTCGGCCCGGCAGATGACGGAGAAAATGCTTCGTGAAAAGTCTGCGCCTGCGCCTGACGTTCAAGCTCGGCGCCGCGTTTGTGCTGATCTGGGCCCTGGCGGCGGCCTGGATGCTTAACGACCTGCGCAACCAGATGATGTTTTCCCTCGACCAGCGCCTGGTGGCGTCGGCGCGCATGGTGGCGGGCCTGACCGAGCAGATGCCGGGCCTGGCCAGTGTCAGCGGCGGCGCGCATTTCAGTGCCGAGCAACTGAATGTGCCGGGGGGCATGGCCTGCCAGGTCAGCTCCTTGCGCGGGGAAATCCTCGCCCGCAGCCATACCACGCCGGATGAGGGCCTGGAGTCGCGCAAGAGCGGCTTTCGTGACCAAGTCATCGATGGCGTGGGATGGCGCAGTTTTACCCTGTCCCGTGGCGACCTGTTGATCACCACCGCCGACCGCCAGGTGGAGCGCGAGGCGCTGAACCTGTCGATCCTGCTCGCCGCCTCGGTGCCGGTGGGCGTGGCGATGCTCGGTTGCCTGTGCCTGTTGTGGCTGGGCATCGGCCAGAGCCTGCTGCCGCTCAACCGCATGCGTGACGCGCTGATGCGCCGCAGTGCCGATTCCCTCGAACCGTTGCAGATCCACCCATTGCCCAGCGAACTCAAGCCGCTGCTCGACACCCAGAACCAACTGCTGCAACGCATCGCCAAGACCATCGAGCGCGAACGCCGCCTCACCGGCGACGCCGCCCACGAGCTGCGCAGCCCGCTGACGGCGATCAAGACCCACCTGCAAGTGGCGCGCATGACCGAGGGCGCGGCCCGCGACCAATCCCTGGCCCACGCCGAGGAGGGCGCCGACCGCTTGCATCGCACCCTGGAGCAATTGCTGCTGTTGGCGCGGGTGGAAGGCAGCCTGTCATTCGACGATGGCTTGCAGTCCAGCGCCGAGGAAGTCGCGCGGCTGGCGATCCAGGACGCGAATGCCGGCGATAATGGGCGTATCGACCTGAACCTGGCGGACAACCTCAGCGAAACCCCGGTGGACATGCCGGTGGGCCTGGCGGTCGCGGCCCTGCGCAACCTGCTGGACAACGCCCTGCGCCATACACCCGCAGACACACGGGTGGAGCTCAGTGTGTTCACCGCCGCCGATCACGTGATCTTCCGCGTGCGCGACCACGGCAAGCAGATCTCCCCCGAAGACCTGCAATACCTCACCCAACGCTTCTGGCGCAATGGCAACAGCGAGGGCTGTGGCCTGGGCCTGGCGATCGTGCAGGCGATCGTGCAGCGCTGTTCCTGCTCGTTGACGTTCGATAGCCAGGTGGATGGCCTGCGCGTTGACCTGGGCATGCCGTTGCGACGCTGACCGCGTTTTTTCACAAGCCAAATAGTTACCGCCCGCTTGAAGTGCAAGCCTTCAGGATGGCGGTAATTTTTTTGCGCTTGAACGGGCCGAAAGACTCGGCCTGTATTGAAAAGGACGGTTCTTATGTTGGTCATCGATACCAGTTTCCCCGCCAGGGATTTCAACGAACGTCACGGCGAACCCGTGCGGCAGGTGATCCTGCATTACACCGCGGCGCCGTTCGCGTCCTCCTTGCGCACCCTGACCCGGAACGGGATCAGCGCGCATTACCTGCTGCCAGATCCCCATGAGCCCGGCTACCGCGCCGCCGGGTATGACGAGTTGCGCGTGTTTCGCCTGGTGCACGAAAACCAGCGCGCCTGGCATGCCGGGGCGAGTCACTGGGCGGGGCGCGATAACCTCAACAGTCGGGCGATCGGCATCGAGATTGTCAACCTGGCCCGGGATGACGGGGGCGTATTCACCTTTCCAGCGTACGGCCAGGAGCAGGTGGCGGTGTTGATTGCATTGCTTCGCGACATCCTTGGGCGTTACCCGCAGATCGGGCCGGCCGACATTCTCGGGCACTCGGACGTGGCGTACTGGCGCAAGAGCGATCCGGGACCGCGCCTGCCGTGGCGCGGTTTGTTCGAGGCGGGAGTCGGGGCGTGGTTCGACGAGTCGACGCGGGCCATGTACCAGCGCCGGTTTTGTGTCGGGCTGCCGCCTGAAGTGGAGGTGGAGCGGGCATTTCAGCGCTATGGCTATAAGCCGGCGCAGAATCGCCAGGCGTTCGAGCAGCGCACCCGGGCGTTTCAGATGCACTTTCGGGCGCGGGATTATTGTGGTGTGTTGGATGCCGAGACCTGCGCGATCCTGTATGCCCTGAATGAAAAGTACCGCGGACTGTAAAGCCCGGCATATTTGGATCTTCATGCATCAGTTACCGACAACAGCCCCTAAATCCGATTGAAGCTGGTGCGTTTCCAGAACAGGAAATCCGTGCGCATGCCCTTGGGCCAGACGCCAACGGATCGGCAGTTTGGTCACCATCATCCGCGTATTGAGGGATCGAGAGATGTCAGTCGCTACCAGCCGTATCGAAGATACCCAGGTGCATGAAACGCTTTATCAGTTCGACGAAAGCCCGCTGCTGGCCCGCCAGCGCCAGCAGGAATCCAACGCCCGCAGTTACCCACGGCGCATTCCCCTGGCGCTCAAGCGCGCCAAGGGGATCTACGTGGAAGACGTGGAGGGCCGCAGTTTCATCGATTGCCTGGCCGGCGCCGGCACCCTGGCGTTGGGGCACAACCACCCGGTGGTGATCCAGGCCATCCAGCAAGTGCTGAGCGACGAACTGCCGTTGCACACCCTGGACCTGACCACTCCGGTCAAGGACCAGTTTGTGCAGGACCTGTTCGGCCTGCTGCCGGCGGAGCTGGCGCGGGAAGCCAAGATCCAGTTCTGCGGCCCCACCGGTACCGATGCCGTGGAAGCAGCATTGAAATTGGTGCGTACTGCCACGGGGCGCAGCACGGTGCTGTCGTTCCAGGGCGGTTATCACGGCATGAGCCAGGGCGCGTTGAGCCTGATGGGCAGCCTGGGGCCGAAAAAACCCTTGGGTGCCTTGCTCGGCAATGGCGTGCAGTTTTTGCCATTCCCTTACGACTACCGTTGCCCGTTCGGTCTCGGCGGCGCAGAAGGCGTGCGGGTCAACCTGCATTACCTGGAAAACCTGCTCAACGACCCGGAAGCCGGGGTGTTGCTGCCGGCGGCGGTGATTGTCGAGGTGGTGCAGGGCGAGGGCGGGGTGATCCCGGCCGATCTCGACTGGCTGCGCGGCCTGCGGCGCATCACCGCGCAGGCCGGCGTGGCGTTGATCGTCGATGAGATCCAGAGCGGTTTCGGCCGTACCGGCAAGATGTTTGCCTTCGAACACGCCGGCATCATTCCGGATGTGGTGGTGATGTCCAAGGCCATCGGCGGCAGCCTGCCGTTGGCGGTGGTGGTGTATCGCGACTGGCTCGACACCTGGCTGCCGGGCGCCCATGCCGGGACATTCCGTGGCAATCAGATGGCCATGGCGGCCGGTTCGGCGGTGATGCGCTACCTCAAGGAGCACGACCTGGCCGGCCATGCGACCGTCATGGGCGAGCGCCTGGGCGAACACCTGCGCATCCTGCAGCGTGACTACCCGCACCTGGGGGATATTCGCGGGCGCGGGCTGATGCTCGGTGTGGAACTGGTGGACCCGGACGGCGCCCTGGATATCCAGGGCCACCCGCCGGTGCATCGCCAACTGGCACCGCTGGTACAGCGTGAATGCCTCAAGCGCGGCCTGATCCTCGAGCTGGGCGGCCGGCATGGCAGCGTGGTGCGCTTCCTGCCGCCACTGGTGATCACCGCCGCCGAGATCGACCGCGTGGCCGAGATCTTCGGGCGCGCCCTGGCGGCAGCCGTCGCCAGCCTCTAATTTTTTGGCGTGTTGGTACGTTTCTACAGATATCAGCGCTGCGCATGGTGCGCAGCCAGCCTTTGAGCGATGGAGAACAGCAATGACCTCAGTATTTGACCGCGACGACATCCTGTTTCAGGTAGTGGTCAACCATGAAGAACAGTATTCCATCTGGCCCGACTACAAGGCCGTGCCGGAAGGCTGGCGCACCGTGGGCAAGAGCGGCCTGAAGAAAGAGTGCCTGGCCTACATCGAAGAAACCTGGACCGATATGCGTCCGTTGAGCCTGCGCCAGAAGATGGACGGCGCAACGCTGGCCTGACGCAAAACCTGCAGTAGGCCGGCCTGTCGTGGTGGGCGGGCCTGTTGTGGCGAGCGGGCTTGTTGTGGTGAGCGGGCTTGCCCCGCGCTGGGCTGCGAAGCAGCCCCAAAACCAGCCGCTGAGTTATGTCTGATACACCGAGTGCTTCTTGAGTGGGGCTGCTTCGCAGCCCAGCGCGGGGCAAGCCCGCTCACCACAAAAGCTCACCACAAACCACAAAAAGCTCATCACATTCGCCATGACCTTACGCGTTCTTGTCCTTCTCCAACCCCGCCGCAGCCCCCGTCACCACTTGCACACTCAAGCGCGGCGTGGCCAGGTCCAGACCGGCGTCATCCAGATGCCGCTTCAGTGACAGGTTGAACGCCCGCGACACTTCCCACTGCTTGATCGGCGCCGTCTTGAACCGCGCGCGCAGGATCGCACTGCCCGACTCGAAGCTTTCCACCCCCTGGATCTCCAGCGGCGACCAGATATTGCGGCGTTGCAGCGGATCGTTACGCATTTTCTGGCCGACATCGCGCATCAGCTTGATCGCATCGTCGATTTCCATGTTGTAGGGGATCGCCACCCGGAAGATCGCGTAGCCGAACTCCCGCGAGTAGTTCTTGATGCTCTTGATCTCGCTGAACGGGATGGTGTGCACGATGCCGTCAATGTCGCGAGCGGGCTTGTTGTGGTGAGCGGGCTTGCCCCGCGCTGGGCTGCGAAGCAGCCCCAAAACCAGCCGCTGAGTTATGTCTGATACACCGAGT
>NZ_QGAA01000042.1:0-10649 GCF_005233485.1 Pseudomonas sp. CFBP13509 | reverse complement strand
CAACTCTTAAAGGCTGACACATAACTCTGTGGTGAGCGGGCTTGCCCCGCGCTGGGCTGCGAAGCGGCCCCAATAAGGTCACCGCAGAGTGCCAGAATCAATCGAGGTGAAGGTTTTGGGGCTGCTTCGCAGCCCAGCGCGGGGCAAGCCCGCTCACCACAGAAGCCTAATTGCCATAGATTCCGTAGTCACTGGAAGTTGTGTAGATACCCATGCTCATCGGGGGAAAGCCCCCTCCCACATTTGGATCTCCATCCAGCAGGCAGACCTCAGCCTGCGTTCGGGCATACCGAGCCTAGGCGAGGTACCGAGTGGTGGGGCAAGAGCCCTTTGGTCACCCAAAACCCAAAAAGCGGTCGGCCCGAAGGCCGCCACGGGAGCAAGTCGAATCGTCGCACCGCCCCTCCCACATTTTTGAACGGCATCAGGCGTTAGCCAGATTCGCCAGTGCGATCCCTGAAACGTAGCGCTCCAGATTCGCCAAAAACGTATCGGCAATCTCGTTGCGGCTATTGGTCGAAATCGCCGACGTATGCGGCGACAACCGCACCCGTGGGTGGCTGTACAACGGGTGCCCATCCGGCAAAGGCTCCGGTTCGGTCACGTCGAGCGATGCCAGGCCGATCTGGCCGTTATCCAGGGCCTCGAGCAACGCCTCCTGATCGAGCAGACCGCCCCGGGCGATGTTGATCAGGTGCAGTCCCGGCTTGGCGCTGCCCAGCACATCGCGGTTGATGATATGCCGCGTGGCGTCGGTCAGTGGCGCGGCCACTACCAGGTGGTCGGCGCGGGCGAACAGGTCGTGGATGTCGTTGGCGGCCTGCACTCCTGCGCCGAACGGTGCCTGGCTCTGACGCAGGGCCACAACGTTGATGCCCAGGCCCAGGGCTTTTTGCGCCAGGCTTTTACCAATCGCACCAAAGCCGAGGATGCCCAGGGTGGTGCCCTTGAGTGGGCGCAGGGCGGTGAAATTCCATTGCGAGTCCTTCACCCAGATATCCGGTAAATGCTTGGCCGCGGCAAAGATCGCCGCCAGGGCGAACTCGGCGAGGTTGTCGGCGGCGCTGCCCCGGGAGGTGGTCACCGGCGGGCCGTTGAACAGCCATTGCGGGTAGAAGTCGATGCCCGATGAGACCAAATGCACCCATTGCGCGCCGTAGGGCCAGCCCGGTGGCGGGGTGTCCGGGGCGGTGTAGCCGCGCACGTTGATCGGGCGCAGCAGCAGGATATTCGCCTGGGGCGGCAGGTCGCTCGGCACGCCCGCCGGCACGCCGATCACCTGGGCTCCGGGGTGGATCGCAGTGAGGCGTGCGCGGATCACGTCGTTGTAGTCTTCGTCCAACTGGCTGGCAATAATCACCTGAGTCATGTGCGTTCCTTCTGGTGTTGGGCGAACACGGCTTTACCGACACCTTGCAGCACCGCATCGTTCTGCGGGGTATGCACGCGACTGCACAGCACATCGCGGTAGTGGCGTTGCAGCGGGCTATGGCGTGACAGACCGGGGTTGCCGGAGGCCTCGATGGCCAGCTCCACCGCGCGGATGGCGTTGTGGGTGACCAGGTACTTCAACTGCGCGGCGTTGGCGGCCGGGGTGTGGCCGTCGGCGGCGGCGTCGAGCAGGCTGCGGTTGGCGAACAGCAGGGTGTCGATATGCCCGACGGTTTCCTGGAAACGCGGCAATGTCGACAACGCCGCACCGAGGTTGGACGGCGTGCGTTCTTCCAGCCAGTTCACCAGCCAGTCCCGCGCGGCCTGGGCCACGGCGTCATACACCGAGGACAGCAGCACCGACATCCACAGGAAACCCTCGGCATCCAGTTCCGGTTGCGGCGCGCTCCAGGGGCTGACGCTGACGGCGTGGTCCAGTGGCACCAGCACATTGTCGAGCAGCACTTCATGGCTGCAGGTGGCGCGCATGCCGAGGTGGTCCCAGGTGTCGATGATGCTCACGCCGGGGCTGTCCTTGGGCACCAGCCAGGCGCCCACCAGCGGGTCGGCGTCATCGCTGCGCGCCCATACGCTGAACCAGCTCAGGCCATGGCTGCCGGTGGAGTAGATCTTGCGCCCGCTGATGCGCCAACCCTCAGCGGTGCGCACGGCGGTGGTCGCCGGCAGCCCGCCACGGGCCGGGGTGCCGAGGTCGGGTTCGACGCGCAGGGCGTTGATCAATGCGCCGTTGCGCACCGCGTCCTCGGCCACTTGTGTACGCAGATGGGGCGGCCAGGTCTTGCTGTCTTGCAGGCGGGTATGTTGCAGGTATTGCATCACCAGGATCAGTGCGGTGGACGGTTCGCCCTTGGCAATTGCACTGATCGCCTTGCGCGCCTGGGGCAGGCTGGCACCGCCGCCACCGAGGGCTTTGGGCACGGTGAGGGCGACCAGGCCGTGGTCATGCAGCCGCTGGAAGTTGGCGTGGGGGAAGGCGCCGCTCTCGTCATACAGGTGCGCGGTGCCGGCCAGCTCGGCGCTGAGGCGTTCGAGCAGGGCCTCGAAGTTGGCGACCTCCACGGAGCGTAGAGACGGTTGGGTCATGGGGTGATCACCCGTAATTTTGTAGGAGCGAGCTTGCTCGCGAAAAACCGGAGAGCGCCGAGGGGAGTCAGATGTCCCGCGTTATCGTTAACGATCTTCGCGAGCAAGCTCGCTCCTACAGTGAGGGATTCGCTCATGCCAGCGCCTCCTGCGGTTCTTCCACCTCGATGCTGTAACGATTGACCGGTACGGCCAGGCCGAGGTTGTCGCGCAGGGTGTGGCCCGTGTATTCGCTACGGAACAGGCCCCGCTGTTGCAGCACCGGCACCACCAGTTCGGTGAAGTACTGCAAGCCGTCCGGCAGCACCGAGTTGATGATGAAACCATCGCTGGCACCGCGTTCGAACCAGGTCTGGATCGCGTCGGCGACTTGCTCCGGGGTGCCGACAAAATCACGCTTGGGCCGCGAGAAGCGCAGCGCCACTTCGCGCAGGGTCAGGCCTTCGTCCCTGGCCAGTTGCTTGATGCGGTCGGAGCCGCCTTTCTGGCTGTTGGCGCCCAGGTCGCCGAGTTCCGGGAACGGCGCGTCCAGCGGGTACTGGCTGAAGTCGTGGTCGTTGAACGGGCGGCCGAGGGCGACGATGGCGTCTTCCACGGTGACCAGCTCCACGGCCTGCTGGTAGCGGCTTTCCACTTCGGCCTCGTCGCGGCCGACAATCGGGCGGATGCCCGGCAGGATCGACAGGCTGTCGGCGTCACGGCCAAAGCCTTTGGCGCGCCGTTTGAGGTCCTGGGTATACGCCAGGCCTTCTTCGATGCTCTCCACATGCACAAAGATGGCGTCGGAGTTCTGCGCCGCAAAGTTACGTCCGTCTTCGGACGTGCCCGCCTGGAAAATCACCGGTTGGCCCTGGCGCGAGCGCGCAATGTTCAGCGGGCCTTTGACCGAGAAAAACTCGCCTTTGTGGTTCAGCGCATGCAGCTTGCCCGGGGTAAAGAATTCGCCGCTTTGCTTGTTGTAGGCAAAGGCGTCGTCTTCCCAGGAGTCCCACAGGCCCTTGACCGTGTTCAGGTGTTCCTTGGCGATGCGGTAGCGCACGGCATGGGGTGGGTGTTCGGCTTTACCGAAGTTGTCGGCGGTGCCGCTGAGCCACGAGGTCACCACGTTCCAGCCGGCGCGACCGCCGCTGATATGGTCCAGGGACGCGAACTGGCGCGCCACCTGGTAGGGCTCGGTGTAGCTGACGGTCACGGTGGCCACCAGGCCGATATGGCTGGTGAGTGCGGCCAGGGCCGAGAGGATGGTCAGCGGCTCGAAGCGGTTGAGGTAATGCGGGCTGGATTTGGCGTGGATGTGCAGGCTGTCGGCGATGAACACGAAGTCGAACTTGGCCGCTTCGGCGAGTTCGGTCTGCTGTTTGTAGAAGCCGAAATTCGTACTGGCATTCGGTTGCGCCTGCGGATGGCGCCATTCGCCCCAGCCGTGTCCGACACCGTGGACCATGGCGCCCAATTTCAAATGGCGGGGTTTCAATTGATGTGGCGTGCTCATGTTCTGCTCCTTCAGCGTGATGCTTGGTTGTTGGGGACGCGCTTGGCGTTAAAGCTCGTGTCGAAGCCCTGGGACACGTCGATGTGCCGGGGCAGCAGGCCTTCTTGCTGGTAGGTGTCGGCGGTGGCCTGCAGGCCACTGATCACGCTGTCGTCAATCAGCACCGGGCTCAGGCGGGTTTCCTTGGCCACGGCCACATGCACGGCCAGCGGCAGCCCGGTGATTTTGGCCTGGGCGGCGGCGTACTCGTCGGGGTGGGTATTGGCCCAGGCGTAGGCGCGGTCGACGCGGGCGACAAAGTCGTCCAGCTGCGTGCGCTTGTCGGCGATGGCCTGGCGGGTGGCGGCGAGGTACAGGTGATTGCTCAACAGCGTGTTGCCGCTGGCCAGGATCCGCGCCTGGCTTTGGGACGTGACGACGGTGGTGTAGGGGTCCCAGGTCGACCAGGCGTCGACAGTGCCGTTATCCAGCACCAGGCGCGACTCGCTGGGCAGCAGGAAAATGAACTGCACATCCTTTGTGGTCAGGCCGGCCGTGGCCAGCGCCTTGATCGCCAGGTAATGGCCGATGGACCCACGCCCGGTGACGATTTTCTTGCCCTTGAGGTCGGCCACCGTCTTGATCGGCGAATCCTTGGGCACCAGCAGGGCGGTGGTGTTACGCCCTTCGGCGTGGATGATGCTGACCACCTTTAGCGAGGCGCCGGCGCCAAGGGCAAACACGTAGGGCGCGTCGCCCAGGGCACCAATGTCCACGGCTCCGGCATTCAAGGCTTCGCCCAGGGGCGAGGCGGACGGGAATTCCGACCACTGGATTTCATAGGGCACGTTTTTCGTTTCGCCGGAGACTTCCAGCAGCGTCTTGATCGTCGATTTCTGATTGGCCACCCGCAGCGGTTGCAGGTCGGCGGCGTGGGCGCAGGTGGCCAGGCCAAGGGCCAGGGCAGTGCCCAGGAGCAGGCGTTTGAACGGAGTGGAAAAGACCATGGGATGCTGGCTCCAGGCAGATCGTGAAAGGGTTCGGCTACCTCCGCCTGGAGAAGGGGTCGGTGAGGAGTTCACGTTATGCTCATAAAAACCTTCTGTGAAGGTCTTTTTGGTTATATGTTAATTATTAAAAATATTAAGATAATTGGTTATCTAATATGCGGTTTATGTATTTTTCGAATAGGTAATTGCGGCTGAGGTGCCTGGGTGTCCAAGGGGGCGGCGCCAATCGCTCTCAGCGCAGGTTTGCATAGTGCGAAGTTGTCTAGGCCACTGTCATTCTTCACAGGTGTCCAGGCGTTGCGCCGGGCAGAAAATGGCAGTACGCAGCCAAGTCAGCTGCGAATAAACGATGGGGGTATTTTTACTCTCTCAGCGAACCAGTGAGGATTCGTCATGTTCAAATTATTGGCAACCACATGCGTCATGTTCAGCCTGCTGCTTGGCGCCCAGTTCAGCGCGGCCTCGCAAATAGAGGCGGGTGTCCACGCCATGCAGTCTCAGTTGAGCGGTAGCTCGGAGACGGTTTCTTGCACCGACACAGAAGAAAGAAAGTAACGCAGTACCCCCCCGCCCCATCAGCCTGGGGCAGCGCCTGTTCCCGCAATGGGGGCAGGCGTGCCTGGGGTCAAATGACGTAAAACCCATGGGTCCCATCACGGGCCAACTGGTCGACCAAGCCGAATTCCCAATCCAGATACGCCTGCATGGCTTCCCTGGGGTTGTCGGTGCCTTCGTACGGCCGGCGGTAGCGGTCGATACGCGGTGAGGCCAGGTGAGTTTCGCCTTCTTCCAGCGGCAGTTGCGCGTTGATCCAGGCGGCGGTGCCGTCTTGCAGCAGGAACACCTGTTTGCCGGTGATCGCTTCGACTTCAGCCACCGCCAGGCGCGCCAGTTGGCTGCTGCCGCAGGTCAGCACATAACGCTGGGCGGCGGGCACCTTGGCCAGGGCCTGGGGCAGTTGTGCGCGCAATACCCACCAGGCACCGGGGATATGGCGCTTCACGTAGTTGGCGCTGGCGGTGAAATCCAGCACCACGGTGTCGCCATGCTCGAGCCATTCGGCGAGGGTGTGCGGGCTGATCAGTTCGGCCTGGGGGGGCGCGGGGACTGGAGCGACCCAGGCGCCTTTTTCGCTGAAGTGCGCCGCTTGCAGGTCATCCAGCACATGCACGTCCCAGCCCAGTTGGGCCAGCCACGACGCAGACATGTTCGCCCGCACGCCATCGTCATCCGCCAGCACCAGGCGCGCACCGCGCACGCTGGCGACATGGTCGGTTTCCTGCACCAGTTGGCCGCCGGGGGTGGAGCGCGCGCCGGGCAAGTGGCCGGCTTCGAATTCTTCCGGGGTGCGCACATCGAAAAGGTAGGTGGTGCGTGCAGCGTCTTGCTGCCAGCGTTGCAGGTCGGCCAGGGTGGCGCGACCGACGCGGGCCTTGTCGGCGACGCGGCGTGCATCGACGGCGGCGATCTGGCGATGCTCTTCCGAGGTTGGCGCAAAGCGCCGCGACTGGCCGTGGGCGAGCTTCTGCCCGGCCAGGGTCCAGCCGATGGTGCCATTGCGCAGCGCAGACACCGGGTTGGCCACGCCGGCGTTGATCAGCGACTGGGTGCCGATAATGCTGCGGGTACGCCCGGCGCAGTTGACGATGATGCGGGTGGCCGGGTCGGGCGCCAGTTCCCGCGCACGCAACACCAGCTCGGCACCGGGCACGCTGATGCCGGTGGGGATGCTCATGGTCTGGTATTCGTCGAAACGGCGGGCGTCGAGCACCACCACATCGGCCTGGCTGTCGAGCAGCGCCTGCACTTCTTCGGCGGCGAGGGACGGCGTGTGGCGCTCGCTCTCCACCAACTCGCCAAAGGCCTTGCTCGGCACGTTCACATCGATAAACAGCTCGCCACCGGCCCGGCGCCAACCGTCGAGGCCACCTTCCAGCAGGCTGACCTGGGTGTAGCCCAGCGCAACCAGGCGTTCGGCGGCACGGGCAGCCAGGCCCTCTCCGTTGTCGTAGACGGTGACCTGGGTATCCCGGCGTGGAATGCGCGAATACACCTCCAGTTCCAGCTTGGACAGCGGGATATTCGCCGCGAACAGCGGGTGGGATTCGGCAAACGGCGCTTCTTCGCGCACGTCGACCAGGGCGAGTTCTTCACGGTCCAACAGGGCCTGGCGAATCCGGGCAAAGCTACGGGTCGGTACGGTGGTCATAGGGCAGGGCTCTTTTCTTTGGACAAATCCCAGATATTCGGGAGGAAGGCGTTGGAATAACCGGAGATAAACAGTTTCTCGCTGCCGTCGGGCTGGTACACCGCACGGCGCACCGCGCCGATATTGGCGCCGTACACATGAATGCTGATCGACACCTGGTCGCTGTGGGCATTGCTCACCTGGTGGATGTCGCCGACCTTGGGCGACACCGCCTCGACCTGGCCCGGCACCAATTGAATCGGCTGGCCTTCGGCGACCAGGCTGCCGTCGGGCGCGCGTTCGAAGCCTTGGGAGAACTCTGCGCCGCGCAGCATGCCGATCAGCCCCCACACCCGATGGTCGTGGATCGGCGTGCTTTGCCCCGGCCCCCAGACAAAGCTGACGATGCTGAAACGCTGGCGCGAATCGGCATGCAGCAAGAACTGCTGGTAGCGCTCGGGATCGGGTTGGGCAAATTCATCGGGGAGCCAGTCGTCATGGCTGACCAGTTGCGCCAGCAGCTTGCCGCCACGGTGCAACAGGTCGCCTTCGCGTGGATTGCCGTCGATCAATTCCGCCAGGGCGCCTATGAAGGCTCTGAGTCTCTCGGGGTGTCGGGCCTGGGTCATGGCACTTCCATCGTGTGGTCGCAGGGATGGGTTTATCTAAGCATAATGTTTATAGTTAATATGCTATTTTTTAATGATTAGCTTATAGCTGAAGGTAATTTAGAACCGGTCTGAATAGCGTTAGACGTTATCGATTGCAGCACGGGCTATTCACGCCACGTTCCTGCAACTATGCTTCACACACATCTTAATGACTGTTCTCTATGTGCGGCCCAAATGAAAATTGACGATATCGATGCCTTTGTCGAAGTGATTCGTTGCCAGTCCATCAGCCATGCCGCCGAGTCGTTGCAATTGACCCAGCCGGCCATTACCCGCCGCGTGCAGAACTTCGAGCAGGCGCTGGGCGTGGAGCTGTTCGACCGCAACACCAAACCCCTCAAGCCGACATTGATCGGCACCCGCGTCTATGAGCAGTGCCGGTTGATCCTGCGCGAGATGGATGCCCTGCGCGAGCTGGTGGCCACCGACGCACCGCCCACCGGCCTGCTGCGCCTGGGTGTGCCGCAGACCATCGGCGACGTGGTGCTGCTGGACGCGCTCAAGCACCTGCGCAGCGAATACCCCGACTTGCGTGCCCAGGTCGCCACCGGCTGGGGCAGCCAGTTGGTGGGCAAGATCGAACGCGGCGAACTGGACGCGGCGGCGGCGCTGTTCCCGGCAGGCAAGATCTTCCCGGACAACATCGTCGGCGAGTCCATCGGCAAGATGGAACTGGTGGTGGTCTGCGCCAAGGCCCAACTGCCGAAGAAACCCTGCAAGCTGGCCGATGTGTACCAGAACGGCTGGGTCCTCAACCCGGACGGCTGCGGCTTCCGTGCCGGGTTGCAGCGCACCTTGTCCGATCAGGGCCTGGCCCTGCGGGTCAACCTGGAGACCTTCGGCACCGAACTGCAACTGGGCCTGGTGGCCGACGGCCTGGGCTTGGGCCTGGTGCCACGGCCGTTGCTGGAACGCAGTGCGCACCGCGAGCAACTGGCGGTGATGCCGCTCAAGGATTTCAAGCCGGTGATGGATTTGTGGCTGATCTATCCGCACTTCCTGGGCAACCTGCAGGGGCCGGTGGATGCGTTTGGCAAGCGGGTGGCGGCGTCGCTGCATAAAGTCCGCGACGCCGCGTAAGCCTGTGGGAGGGGGCTTGCCCCCGATGACGGCCTCTGGGCCGACCATTTTTTTGGATTGGACCGGGTACATATCCATTGCCGCGGTAACGGCGGCTTAGGGTTCCGCCCTGACGGCGGCTCACTTTGGAAAAGCCCCAAAGTAAGCAAAGGGCTCTTGCCCCACCACTCGGCACCTCGCCCAGGCTCGGTGTGCCCGTAATCCGACAGTGATGTGGGGGGCCGCCGCCACGCGCCATCCATGGCGCGGGGCGGCTAAACCGGCATCCCTGCCGGTTTACCCCCCCCAAATCACTATCGGATTCCGGCCAGCGTGGTTAACGGGGCGCCTGAGATCAAGATCTAAAGCAAGATCAAGGGCGGCTCGCTTCGCATCGGTGTTAGCGTTGCGGGAGATACTCATGGCCATCGGGGGCAAGCCCCCTCTTATCAAACTTAAAATAACTGAATGATTTTAGGGGGTTAAAATTTCACCCTGAAGTCTTGAGTCTTGCCTGAACAATTTCAGGCGACCGCATTCTTGTGGCAAGCCCGCTCGCCACAGTTTGCTGCGCGACAGCGCTGCGTCGAAGAGGTTGTGGGATCTCCCACATTTGCCCTGTATTATTGGTACGATTTATATGAAAAAAAATAATAATTAGCTTAGATTAAAATGTGCTTTTTATTATTTTCGGCCATCCCCTAGGCTTGCCTGGAAGTCCTTAAGGCCATCCAGGAAGTTTTGCCATGAGCAGCGTCACCTCGATCACCAATCTCACCAGCAATGTTCGCCAGCGCGTTACCCCGCAAGAGTGGGAGGTGCGCGTCAAACTGGCCGCCGCTTATCGCCTGGCTGCCTTGTACAAGTGGACCGACCACATCTATACCCATTTCTCCGCCCGTGTACCGGGGCCGGAGGAGCATTTCCTGATCAACGCCTTCGGGTTGTTGTTCGATGAAATCAGTGCGTCCAACCTGGTCAAGGTCGACCTCGACGGCACTATCGTCGATGACCCTACCGGCCTGGGCATCAACTACGCCGGCTATGTGATTCACAGCGCGATCCACGGCGCACGTCATGACCTGCAAGCGGTGCTGCACACCCATACCCGCGACGGCATCGCGGTGTCGGCGCAGAAGGACGGCCTGCTGCCGATCTCCCAGCACTCCATTGGTTTTTCCGGACGCGTGGCGTACCACGGGTATGAAGGCGTGGCCCTCGACCTGGACGAACGCGAGCGGCTGGTGGCGGACCTGGGTGACAAGAGCGTGATGATCCTGCGTAACCATGGCTTGTTGACCGCCGGTGTCAGCGTTGAACATGCATTTGTGCAGCTGCAACAGTTGGAGCGCGCGTGCAATATCCAGGTGGCGGCGCAGGCGGCGGGGAATGCGGAGTTGATCTTCCCGCCGGCCGAAGTGGTGGAGAAAGTCGAACAACAGGCCAAGGTGTTTGCCAGTGGCGAAGGACCGGGGGTGGCGCGGCATTGGAATGCGCTGATTCGGCAGTTGGAGCGCAACGATACCGACTACAAGAACTGATCCTGAGCATAGTGAAGATCAAAATGTGGGAGGGGGCTTGCCCCGATAGCCATCAGTATCTACACAACTTCAGTAGGATGACGCGTAGCAGCTGTCGAGCCTTGGCGAGGCTGCGTTTGCGGCGCGTCTGACACACCGCCGACGCAGCCTCGCCAAGGCTCGACAGCTGCTACG
>NZ_QGAA01000041.1:0-11200 GCF_005233485.1 Pseudomonas sp. CFBP13509 | reverse complement strand
GCGCGGGCGGTGCGACGATTCGACAAGCCCGCTCACCACAGAAGCCTAATTGCCATAGATTCCGTATTCACTGGAAGTTGTGTAGATACCCATGCCCCGATGGCGGTGTGTCAGCTTCCTCATGAGACGGCTGAGGCACCGCTATCGGAGCAAGCCCCCTCCCACACTTAATCCTACTTGTTAGATAGATGGCATAACTGTTTGAATTTTAATAATAAAAAACGACGCTCACGGGCGCCGTTTTTTGTTCGCAGTGAACACCTTACTCAGTAGTAGGCGTTTTCTTTCTGCGTGTGGTCTGTCACGTCACGGACGCCCTTGAGCTCCGGAATACGCTCGAGCAAGGTCCGCTCGATGCCCTCGCGCAGGGTCACGTCTGCCTGGCCGCAGCCCTGGCAGCCGCCGCCGAACTTCAATACGGCAATGCCGTCTTCGACGACGTCGATCAGGCTGACCTGACCACCGTGGCTCGCGAGCCCAGGGTTGATCTCGGTTTGCAGATAGTAGTTGATGCGCTCGTTTACCGGGCTGTCGGCGTTGACGTTCGGCACCTTGGCGTTGGGCGCCTTGATGGTCAATTGGCCGCCCATGCGGTCGGTGGCGTAGTCGACCACGGCATCGTCCAGGAAGGCTTCGCTGAAGTTGTCGATATACGCGGTGAAGCTTTTCAGCCCCAGGGCGGTGTCTTCAGGTTTCTCTTCACCGGGCTTGCAGTAGGCGATGCACGTCTCGGCGTACTGGGTGCCAGGCTGGGTGATAAAGACGCGGATGCCGATACCCGGGGTGTTCTGCTTGGACAGCAGGTCAGCCAGGTAATCGTGGGCGGCGTCGGTAATGGTTATGGCAGTCATGGAAACTCCTCACAGGCTTGCCGGCAGTTTACGCCAAAATATTACGCAGGTACAAAGTCCGAGTAATTTTGTCGGAAAAGACGCCGGCCTCTGTCAGAGGTTTTCATAACGGTTCATATCCAGCACCCCCTCTTCCACCGGCGTCGTCTCGCGGATGTACTGGGACAAATCGTGGAAATACTGCCAGAACAACGGGTGGCTGCGGCGCACGCCCCAGCGGTCGACAATTTTCTCAAAGCGATTGGCGTCCTTGGCCCGCTCCATTTCGGCGACGAATTCGGGCACTTCCTGGGCAGGGATGTTGAACATGAAGTTCGGGTAACTGCTGAGCACTCCAGGGTAAAGGGTCAGTGTGTCCAGGCCCGGCTGATAGCGATAAGCCTCGCCCAGCAGAAATGCCACGTTACTGTGAGCACGATTGCGCAGCAGGCTGTAGACCACGCGCTTGCCGCTGGCGGTTTCGACGCGCAGCATCGTCGCTTCGGGTAACTGGTCAATCACCTTGAGCCCCGCCGCAGGGCGTGAAGTCAGGCGGCTGAGCGCCTGTTCGGCGTCCTGCAGCGCCGGGTCGATACCGTCGCGCGAACAAAACGCGCCCCCGCAACGGTTGATCGGATCCGGGCTGGCATTCAGGTCACCGTAGCGGGCAAGCAACTGGTTGGCGAAGTCGCGCTTGGGGTCCTTTTTATCCAGGTGCAAGGCAGTAGGCGTGTCGTCGTCGATGGCTTCGTAATCCAGCCACAGCTTGATCTTGCCGCTGTTCTGGTACCAATCATCCATAAACGCATCGCGGCTATCGGCCGGCATCAGGCGCAGGAAGTTCTGCTCGGCACCGTTGCGGATCAGGTCGAAGTACAGCCGGGTCTGGGCCTGGTGCGATACGTTGCCGAACACATCGAAATTGACCACCAGTTGGTAATAGGTGCGCTCGAGCAACGGATAGTCGAACAACCACAGTGTCTGCGGGACTTCACCAATCAGGCCCTTATTGACCGAGGCGCTGTCGAAGTGGCGGAAGATGCTTAACAGGGCATTGTCATTGCCGGCCCACAGGGTCGACCAACTGGGTGCCGGCAACTCGGAATAGCTGTCTCGCCGCAGGGCTTCGTACTGGTTGCGCTTATCGCGGTATTCGAGCCACAGGCTGAGCACACTGCCCACATCGTCATTCTGCCCTGGCATCGCCAGCAACGGCGTGACCTGGCCGCGATAGCGCGCATCGGTGACGTACAGGTCGTGGTCGGGCGCCTGGAACAACGCCCAGAAATTGTCGCGGATCACGTCCGTGGCAATTTGCCCGCGGCACACCGGCCCGCGAATAAACGTGCGCACAAAGTATTCGGCGTTATCCAGCATGAACTGGTAACGCGCCTGGGCCGGAATCGCCTCGAAAGTCTCGAAAGGGTTGGCCCGCCGGCCGGGGCCGTAGCCGGGCAAGGCGCTGACCTGCCAGTCGCCGCTGTAGAACAGGGCTTTGATCCGCGCCATTTTCTCCGCGCTGAGGGGGTAGGTGATGTGGGTCTTGTGGACGATCACCCCTTCCACGGGCCACAGGCGGTAGTACACACGGGTGCCGGGATCGTCATTGGGGCGGCGGGTATTGATCAGGTCAATCGGCTGGCCGCTGGGGGTACGCGAGCGCACCCACTGGAAGAAATGCCCAGGCTCACCGTCTTCGAAATACAGATGCGCAATGAACAGATGCTCGAACAACCAGCGGGCCACCAGGCTTTCCCGCGCGCCGGGGGCGTTGAGCAGGTTCTCCCATCGCAGCACCTGTGCGGCTTCCCGGGCGCTGGGGGCCACGCCTTGCTGGTCAATCGGTGCACCAGAGGCCAGCCAGCGTTGCAGGGTCTGGTACTGCTGGTCACTCAGGCCGGTGACCGCCAACGGCATGCCCTCCTTGGGATGGGCACCGGCATAGGCGTTGAACTCGCCGGGTGTGGCGCACATGTTTTCGCGGTTCAGGCCCAATACGATCTCTTCGGGCAGCCTGGCATTGGGCTTCAGCGCTGCGGTATGCCCCAGCTCCAGCATGCGCGCCATCAGCGCCGCCTGGCTGCCCTGGGCGTCGAGAACCGAATAAAAACCCTTCTGCTGCCACGCCTGCTTGCCGAAGGCGTCATAGAACAAGCGCGTGGTGGGTGTGGCCTGGCTGCGCTCGCCGTCGTACACCGGCACTTTGGTCGCACCGCGCGCCGCGCCCTCGGCACTGCCCAGGTTCAGTTGGCAGGCCGAGTCGTAGCACGCATGGCAAGCCACGCACTTCTCGGTGAAGATCGGTTGAATATCGCGCGTATAGGAGATCGCCTGAGGGGGACCTTCCGCCAGAGCGGTACTGGCTATCAATGCCAGGACGGCGCTGACGATAAGACGAAGTGACATGTATCCGGTCCCGATTCAATACGTGCGATTTATAAGTCGCGGTGATTCTACCGGGCCATGCCCCCTCTCAACATGAGCGATATTCATGCAAAACCCGGACATGCCGCAAATCCGCACAGGTTTGTTATGATCCACGCCCTCCGTAATGCCTGACCAGAGTAGTCCCATGTCCGATCGTAGCGCTCGTCTGCAAGCCCTTCACCACGCCCTCAAGGAACGCATCCTGATCCTCGACGGCGGCATGGGCACGATGATCCAGAGCTATAAACTGGAAGAACACGACTACCGCGGCAAACGCTTCGCCGACTGGCCGAGCGACGTCAAGGGCAACAACGACCTGCTGGTGCTCACCCGCCCGGACGTGATCGGCGGGATCGAGAAGGCCTACCTGGATGCCGGAGCCGACATCCTCGAAACCAACACCTTCAACGCCACCCGTATCTCCATGGCCGACTACGGCATGGAAGAACTGGCCTATGAACTGAACGTCGAAGGCGCACGCCTGGCGCGCAGGATCGCCGATGCCAAGACCGCCGAGAACCCGGCCAAGCCGCGTTTCGTCGCCGGCGTCCTCGGCCCGACCAGCCGCACCTGCTCGCTGTCGCCCGATGTGAACAACCCCGGCTACCGCAACGTCACCTTCGATGAACTGGTGGAGAACTACACCGAGGCCACCCAAGGCCTGATCGAGGGCGGTGCCGACCTGATCCTGATCGAGACTATCTTCGACACCCTCAACGCCAAGGCCGCGATCTTCGCCGTGCAGGGTGTGTTCGAAGCGCTCGGTATCGAATTGCCGATCATGATCTCCGGCACCATCACCGACGCCTCCGGCCGTACCCTCTCGGGCCAGACCACTGAAGCCTTCTGGAACTCGGTCGCCCACGCCAAGCCGATTTCCGTGGGCCTGAACTGCGCCCTCGGCGCCAGCGAGCTGCGCCCGTACCTGGAAGAGCTGTCCAACAAAGCCAATACCCATGTGTCCGCGCACCCCAACGCCGGCCTGCCCAATGAATTCGGCGAGTACGACGAATTGCCGTCGGAAACCGCCAAGGTCATCGAAGAGTTCGCCCAGAGCGGCTTCCTCAATATCGTCGGCGGCTGCTGCGGCACCACCCCGGGCCATATCGAAGCCATCGCCAAGGCCGTGGCCGGCTACGCGCCGCGCACCATCCCGGACATCCCCAAGGCCTGTCGCCTGTCGGGCCTGGAGCCGTTCACCATTGATCGCAGCTCGTTGTTCGTCAACGTCGGCGAGCGCACCAACATCACCGGTTCTGCGCGTTTCGCCCGCCTGATCCGCGAGGACAACTACACCGAAGCCCTGGAAGTCGCCCTGCAACAGGTGGAAGCCGGCGCCCAGGTGATCGACATCAACATGGACGAGGGCATGCTCGATTCGAAGAAGGCCATGGTGACCTTCCTCAATCTGATTGCCGGCGAGCCGGACATCTCCCGCGTACCGATCATGATCGACTCCTCCAAGTGGGAAGTGATCGAAGCCGGCCTCAAGTGCATCCAGGGCAAGGGCATCGTCAACTCCATCAGCATGAAGGAAGGGGTCGAGCAGTTCATTCACCACGCCAAGCTGTGCAAGCGCTACGGCGCCGCCGTGGTGGTGATGGCGTTCGACGAAGCCGGCCAGGCCGACACCGAAGCGCGCAAGAAGGAAATCTGCAAGCGCTCCTACGACATCCTGGTCAATGAAGTCGGCTTCCCGCCGGAAGACATCATCTTCGACCCGAACATCTTCGCGGTCGCCACCGGCATCGAAGAGCACAACAACTACGCCGTCGATTTCATCAACGCCTGCGCCTATATTCGCGACGAGCTGCCGTATGCGCTGACCTCCGGTGGCGTGTCCAACGTGTCGTTCTCGTTCCGTGGCAACAACCCGGTGCGTGAGGCGATCCACTCGGTGTTCCTGCTGTATGCGATCCGCAACGGCCTGACCATGGGTATCGTCAACGCCGGCCAGTTGGAGATCTATGACCAGATCCCGGCCGAGCTGCGCGATGCCGTGGAAGATGTAGTCCTCAACCGCACCCCGGAAGGCACCGACGCCCTCCTCGCCATTGCCGACAAGTACAAGGGCGACGGCAGCGTAAAAGAAGCCGAGACCGAAGAGTGGCGCGGCTGGCCGGTCAACAAGCGCCTGGAACACGCGCTGGTCAAGGGCATCACCACCCATATCGTCGAAGACACCGAAGAATCGCGGCTGTCGTTCGCGCGCCCTATCGAGGTGATCGAAGGCCCGCTGATGTCCGGCATGAACATCGTTGGCGACCTGTTCGGCGCCGGCAAGATGTTCCTGCCCCAGGTGGTGAAATCCGCCCGCGTGATGAAGCAGGCCGTGGCCCACTTGATCCCGTTCATCGAGCTGGAAAAAGGCGACAAGCCGGAAGCGAAGGGCAAGATCCTGATGGCCACGGTGAAGGGCGACGTGCACGACATCGGCAAGAACATCGTCGGCGTGGTACTCGGCTGCAACGGCTATGACATCGTCGACCTCGGCGTAATGGTGCCGGCCGAGAAGATCCTGCAGGTGGCCAAGGAGCAGAAGTGCGACATTATCGGGCTGTCCGGCCTGATCACGCCGTCCCTGGACGAGATGGTGCATGTGGCCCGCGAGATGCAGCGCCAGGATTTCCACCTGCCGCTGATGATCGGCGGTGCGACCACCTCCAAGGCGCACACGGCGGTGAAGATCGAGCCCAAGTACAGCAACGACGCGGTGATCTACGTCACCGACGCCTCCCGTGCGGTGGGCGTGGCCACGCAGCTGCTGTCCAAGGAATTGAAGGCCGGCTTCGTCGAGAAGACCCGCCTGGAATACATCGACGTGCGTGAGCGCACCTCCAACCGCAGTGCGCGCACCGAACGCCTGAGCTACCCGGCGGCCATCGCCAAGAAGCCGCAGTTCGACTGGAGCACCTACGCGCCGGTCAAGCCAACCTTCACCGGTTCCAGGGTGCTGGACAATATCGACCTCAACGTCCTGGCCGAGTACATCGACTGGACCCCGTTCTTTATCTCCTGGGACCTGGCCGGCAAGTTCCCGCGCATCCTGACCGATGAAGTGGTGGGTGAAGCCGCCACCGCGCTGTACGCCGACGCCCAGGAAATGCTCAGGAAACTGATCGACGAAAAACTCATCAGCGCCCGTGCGGTGTTCGGTTTCTGGCCGACCAACCAGATGCAGGACGATGACCTGGAAGTCTACGGCGAAGACGGCCAGCCGATTGCCAGGCTGCACCACCTGCGCCAGCAGATCATCAAGACCGACGGCAAGCCGAACTTCTCCCTGGCAGACTTCGTCGCGCCCAAGGACAGCGGCGTGACCGACTACATCGGTGGTTTCATCACCACCGCCGGCATCGGCGCCGAGGAAGTGGCCAAGGCCTACCAGGACGCGGGTGACGACTACAACTCGATCATGGTCAAGGCCCTGGCCGACCGCCTGGCTGAGGCCTGTGCCGAGTGGCTGCACCAGCAGGTGCGCAAGGAACACTGGGGCTACGCCAAGGACGAGCAACTGGACAACGAGGCGCTGATCAAGGAGCAGTACAGCGGCATCCGCCCTGCCCCCGGTTACCCGGCGTGCCCGGACCACACCGAGAAAGCCCAGTTGTTCCAACTGCTCGACCCCGAGGCCCGCGAAATGCAGGCTGGGCGCAGCGGCGTGTTCCTCACCGAGCACTATGCGATGTTCCCGGCGGCGGCGGTCAGCGGCTGGTACTTCGCCCACCCGCAGGCGCAGTACTTTGCCGTCGGTAAGGTCGACAAGGACCAGGTGACCAGCTACACCGCGCGCAAGGGCCAGGACCTGGCCGTGACCGAGCGCTGGCTGGCGCCGAACCTGGGCTACGACAACTAAGCCGGCCTGGATTGTCTATGCTGTCCCTCACACACCTTGTGTCGAGGGACGTATGGACGATCCAGTCAACAACAAGCCGCCGACCTTCTGGCAGATGCTCCACAGCGTCATGGCCGCTGCGTTTGGCGTGCAGAGCGGCAAGAATCGCGCCCGCGACTTCACCCACGGCAAGCCCAGCCACTTCGTGATCCTGGGCATTCTGTTCACAGCAGTATTCGCCTTGACGCTGTTCGGCATCGTCAAACTGGTGCTGCACCTGGCCGGCGTCTAGCGCAGCAGCAGGTGCAGGCTGAACGGGTAACGATAGGACACGGGCTTGTCCTGGGCGGACAACGCGCGGAAATTCACCGACGGTGTCGGCCCCAACAAGCGCCGCGCCTGGCCGGCATCGATCAATTGGAATAGCGCCAACTGCCGGTCGCGTCCGCCATAGGCGCCAATGTCCAGGCCCTTGGCATCGTCATTGACCAACACCATGGCCCAGCCGCCCACGGTGAAATGCCCGGCGACCAGGGACGACAAGCGTCCATCCAGGCGTGCCTGCAGGATCTCCGGCGAGCTGTTGACCGCGCTGAACAGCACGTCCCTGCCCGGTAACCGCCCACTGCCCTGCAGCGCCTGCATGGCGCCCAGCGCCATCTGATCGTTGGCCGACCACACCAGCGCCGTCTGCGGGTAGCGCTTGAACAGTTGCGTCGCTTGTTCGAAGGCGCGTTCGCGGTTCCATTCGCCGTAGACCAACTGACGCAGGCGCACCTCGGGATGCTCGGCCAGCGCGCGACGCATGCCGCGCTCACGCAATTGCGCCCCCGGGGTGGACTTGGTCCCGGAAAACGCCAACAGGTCGAGGGGCTCGCCCGGCGCAACCGGACCGTGCTGGCGCAACAGATCACGGAGCATCAGGTAGCCAGCCTGTTCATCGTCAGCCACCAGGCTGCCGATCAAACGGATGCCACGGCGGGTTCCCAGCAATTGCGCCTGATCGGATGTCAGCGCGCTGTTCACCAGCAGCAGCTTGACGCCACTGCCCTCGGCCATGCGCAGGATCTGCGGTGCAACGTACTGCTCATTCACCAGCACCAGGTAATCGGGCCGCTGGCTGCCTTGCAGCACCTCACGCGCCTGAGCCAGCGTGTTGCCGGCATCACGCTCGCCATAACGCACGCGCAAGTCCAGGCCGAGGTCCTTGGCGGCGGCCTGCATGAATTGCGCGTAGCTGACCCAGAAGGTTTCCGTCGACATGCCCGGGTTGAGAAACACCACCGACGTTGCATGAGCCATCACCCCATACGTCGATCCCAGCAACCAGACACACGTAATCAACACCTTCAACATGGATGCTTGAGCCTCGAAAATAGGCCGCCATGATAGTGGCAATGCCTGAACCAATCGAGGCTCAATCAACGTCCTTTATTGGTGGCTGACCCAGAAAACGGCCGTTCCCACCACCAGAATGATCAGGAACAGAATGGCCCAGGCATCAACGGTACTGTCAGGTTTACGGGCTTTGGTCGGATTGCTCATTGCATCGCCTCTTGTCGGTTTTATAGGTGATTGCACTCAAACACGATCACAGTAAAGTTCACGATTGCCCGCATGACAAATGTGGGTATCGCGATAACCTTTCTCATTAGTCATTTTGGTTATGTGCATATACTCAAACATCACTTTTGCGCATAAACGCAAACTGGTATCGTGCGCCGGCTCCGTTGGGAGTGCGCGGCCGTGCGCGCAGATTTGCCGAGAACAGGACCTATATGTACGTATACGACGAATACGATCAGCGCATCATCGAGGACCGCGTCAAGCAGTTCCGTGATCAGACCCGACGCTACCTAGCAGGTGAACTGAGCGAAGAAGAGTTCCGCCCTCTGCGCCTGCAAAATGGCCTTTATGTCCAGCGCTTTGCGCCGATGCTGCGGGTGGCCGTGCCTTATGGCCAACTGACTTCGCGCCAGACCCGCATGATGGCCAGGATTGCCCGCGACTTCGACAAAGGCTATGCCCACATCAGTACCCGCCAGAACGTACAGTTCAACTGGCCGGCCCTGGAAGATGTGCCGGACATCCTGGCTGAACTGGCCACCGTGCAGATGCACGCCATTCAGACCAGTGGTAACTGCCTGCGCAACGTGACCACCGACCAATTCGCCGGGGTTGCCGCCGACGAGCTGATCGACCCACGCCCGTGGTGTGAAATCGTCCGCCAGTGGACCACCTTCCACCCCGAATTCGCCTACCTGCCACGCAAGTTCAAGATCGCCATCAATGGCTCGACCTCGGACCGTGCCGCCATCGAAGTACACGATATCGGCCTGGAGCCGGTGTACAACGCGGCGGGCGAGTTGGGTTTCCGTGTCCTGGTGGGTGGCGGCCTGGGCCGTACCCCGGTGGTCGGTGCGTTCATCAACGAGTTCCTGCCGTGGCAGGACCTGTTGAGCTACCTCGACGCCATCCTGCGGGTCTACAACCGCTACGGCCGTCGCGACAACAAATACAAGGCGCGGATCAAGATCCTCGTCAAGGCATTGACCCCTGAGGTGTTCGCCCAGAAAGTCGATGCCGAGATGGAGCACCTGCGCGGCGGCCAGACCACCCTGACCGAAGCCGAAGTGCACCGTGTGGCGAAGCACTTCGTCGATCCCGAGTACAAGGCCCTGGGCAATCAGGATGCCGAGCTCGCAGCGCTCGACCAGCAGCACCCGGGCTTTGCCCGCTGGCGCACCCGCAACACCCTGGCGCACAAAAAGCCGGGCTATGTGGCGGTGACCCTGTCGCTGAAACCGACCGGTGTGGCACCGGGCGACATCACCGACAAGCAGCTGGACGCCGTCGCCGACCTGGCCGAGCGCTACAGCTTTGGCCAACTGCGCACCTCCCACGAGCAGAACATCATCCTCGCGGACGTTGAGCAGAGCCAACTGTTCACCCTGTGGGGCGAACTGCGCGAAGGCGGTTTCGCCACGCCGAACATCGGCCTGTTGACCGACATCATCTGCTGCCCGGGCGGCGATTTCTGCTCCCTGGCCAACGCCAAGTCGATCCCGATTGCCGAATCGATCCAGCGCCGTTTCGACGACCTGGACTACCTGTTCGACATCGGCGAGCTGGACCTGAACATCTCCGGTTGCATGAACGCCTGTGGTCACCACCACGTCGGCCATATCGGCATCCTGGGCGTGGACAAGAAAGGCGAAGAATTCTACCAAGTGTCCCTGGGTGGCAGCGCCAGCCGCGATGCGAGCCTGGGCAAGATCCTCGGCCCGTCCTTCGCCCAGGAAGCCATGCCCGAGGTGATCGGCAAGTTGATCGACGTGTACATCGAACAGCGCACCGAAGATGAGCGTTTCATCGACACCTACCAGCGCATCGGCATTGACCTGTTCAAGGAGCGCGTCTATGCAGCGAATCATTAAGAACAACGAAGTCCTCGACGAAACCTGGCACCTTTTGCCCAAGGACGCGAGCTTCGACGGCATTTCCAACTGCGACGACCTGATCGTGCCGCTGGCGCTGTGGCGCGAACATGGCCACGCCCTCAAGGCTCGCGACGGCGGCCTGGGTGTGTGGCTGGACGCCGATGAAGAAGCCGAAGAGATCGGCGCTGACGTGGAACACTTCCAGGTCATCGCCCTGAACTTCCCGGCCTTCACCGACGGTCGCAACTATTCCAACGCACGCCTGCTGCGTGACCGCTACGGTTACAAAGGCGAGCTGCGGGCCATTGGCGACGTGCTGCGCGACCAGCTGTTCTACCTGCGCCGTTGCGGGTTCGATGCCTTCGCCTTGCGCGCCGACAAAGACCCGTACGAGGCGCTGGAAAGCCTCAAGGACTTCTCGGTGACGTACCAGGCAGCAACGGATGAACCGCTGCCGCTGTTCCGTCGTCGCTGAGTATCACATGTGGGAGGGGGCTTGCTCCCGATGGCGGCCTCTGGGCCGACCATGTGCTTGGGTTGGAATGAGTACATATCCGTTACTGCGGTAACGGCTACTTAGGGTTCCGCTCTTACAGCGGGTCACTTTTGGAAGAGCGCCAAAAGTAACCATGGACTTGTTCCCTCAAAACGTACGCCATGAAGTGAGT
>NZ_QGAA01000040.1:0-15705 GCF_005233485.1 Pseudomonas sp. CFBP13509 | reverse complement strand
CGCTGACGCAGCCTCGCTTGCGCTCGGCAGCTGCTACGGGGGTGAGGTGGTGATGGGGATTGGCACTCGTAGCAGCTGTCGAGCCGCGGCGAGGCTGCGTTTACGGTCTGCCAGGCACACCGCTGACGCAGCCTTGCTACGCAGGGGGTCAGTAGATGTCCTTGGACAGCAGCGTAAACGGCGTCTTCAACAGGATCTTGATGTCCAGCCACAGCGACCAGGTATTGATGTAGCGCAGGTCGATATCGACGCGCTGTTGCATCTTCTCCAGGGTCTCGGTCTCGCCCCGGCAGCCATTGACCTGCGCCAGGCCGGTGATGCCGGGTTTGATCCGATGGCGGGCCATGTAGGCGCGGATTTTCCCCGAGTAGTAGTCGTTGTGTGCAATCGCATGGGGGCGTGGGCCGACCAGGGCCATGTGCCCTTGCAGCACGTTGAACAGCTGCGGCAATTCATCGATGGAGGTACGCCGGATAAACCGGCCCACCGGCGTAATGCGTGAATCGTTGCGACTGGCCTGGCGTACCTCATGGTCGTCATGCACACGCATGGAGCGGAATTTCCACACCTTGATCACCTCGCCATTCCAGCCGTGGCGGTCCTGCTTGAAGATCACCGGGCCGGGGGAGGTGAGCTTGATCAGCAGGGCGACCAGCAACAGCAGCGGGCTCAGCACGATGATCGCCAGAGCAGCCAGGCTCTTGTCCAGCAGCGACTTGCTCAGTGCAGCGGTGGGGCGGCTGGTCAGCGGGCTTTCGTTGAGGTAGATCGCCGGCAGCCCATCCACTTCGGCCACGCAATGGTTGAGCAGCAGCATGTTATTGAGGTCGGGCACCCAGATCACATCCACGCTGATCTCCAGCAGGTTGAGGTACAACGCCTCAATGTGGGTGGCGTCCTGCAATGAATGGGTGATGTAGAGCCGGCGGATGCCGTGTTGCCGGATCAATTGGGGCAGTTGCGGCAGCTCGCCGAGGATCTGCGCTTGCGCATCCTCGGTCGCCTCGGCACGGCTGCCGACCAGACCCACCAGGGGCGAGCGTTTTTGCCGTGAGAGGGTCCTGGCCAGGTCCACCGCAAGCTTGCCAGTGCCCACGATCAATGATTTTTGGCGTTCGTGAAGTTGGCGGTGGTAATACCGGGACAGGCTGTGCAGCGGTATGTAACACAGTGCCAATAACGGGTAACTGACCGCCGCCCAGAGTAATAAGGTTTCCACAGGGAACAGTGCGCTGGCATGACAGGCTACGCCCACGGCAAACAATATACCCATGGTTAACAGCCAGCCCATGAACAAGCGTCCAAGGCCCACGGCATAATCATCTTTCTTGCTGTAGACATCGCACAAGGTATACGCCGGGAGAGAGGCCAATATCGTAAAGGCGGCCAGGACGCGGTAGTAATACTCCAGTTGGCCAGTCTTCAAGATAACCAGCGTAAATAACAGTGCAACAACTAAGCTCGATGCGAGTGTCCATTGTCCCCAGAACGTCAAACCCCTGGGGGTCAGGTTGCGATGCATTCTAGTGTTATTAAGCATAGTTCTGCTCCCGGTGATGACCGCGCACGTGGTGGCAGGCGTTAAGGGTTAACGGTTAACTTTTATAAACGACAGGCACGCGCAGGCGTGTGCCCATTGATAGTAATGAACGGCAGGGGGCAGTGGCTGACGACTTATAACAAGGTCAGGAGGGTCTGGCGAAGTGGATGTTATAAAAGGGCAGGTAGAAGAGTTTTTAATAGGCAGGGTGAATTAAAAAGTCTGGGTTGTTTTTATTTTTGTTAACGGCGTGGCTGACTAAGCTCGAGCGGCTTTTTGATTTTTTGCGTCAGGCAATAACCACGGTTTCTTACCGCACGAAACAGGCGTTCACCGTCGTTGACCCGCTTGAACTTTTCCTGCAAACGACTCAGGCACATTTCCAATCCGCGGTATAAATCGGGTTCACGACCTATATTACGGATCAACTCTTCTTTGCTGACCACGCGTTCTTCATGGTGCAGCATCTTTTTAATCAGCGCCGATTCAATAGTGGTCAATGAAATGCGCAGGCCGCCCTTGACCAGTGCTCGATCATGTTGGGTGAGCAGCCAGAAATCCTGTGGATACAGTGGCGTTCGTTCGGCGCTGATCTCTTGAGTACGCGTATGGTTATTCGGTGCGCTGTCAGGGGCCTTGGCGGTTGGCATTCTGGATTCTTGCCGCTTGGGGTTAAACGATTGTGAGGGCAAGTTGAGGGTGTGGGTAATAATGTAGGTATTAAAATGCGGGGTGATCTGTGGTTGGGAAAACGCCGGATTTGTATCGGCGGGGTCCGTGGTCGCCGGGGCGTTTACATCGTAATAGAAGAACTCTGCGTTGGGCGTGAAGTCCTGCAGTGCGATAGACGCAAGTGTTGGAGCGAAGGCGTGTTTCTTGAAAGAACTCATAGGGTCCACCCATATCAGGAAGATGCAGTTGTTAAAGGCAGTCAGCGGGGGAGTAATAGCCGCCCTGAAAGTATTCGAACGGCAAGTTTTTAGCCAGCATGGCGCTGTCGGCAAACTCGACCTGATCGGCGATGAAGCAGACCCTGCAGGCACTGATCAGTTCCAGCATGTGATCGTAAAGCCGGTCGAACAGGTCCGAACGCGTGTTGAGGCTGAGCCTGAGGGCAGAATCCGGAAAGGGCATTTTTATATAGTCGTAGAGCTCGAGGTCGACCAGCAGGTCTGCCGGCTTTGTATCGAGTCTGTAGTTGTTGTAGGCCAACGTGATACCGCTATGGTCTTTCAACTTATACAACTGACGCACCATCGCCCGGCGTTCTACCGGACCGGGCAGGGCGTCCAGTGGGTTGTCGAGACTGAGGGTGAAGGGGTGTTTGTGGTCTTCCAATGCCCGCGCGGCCTGAATGATCGCCTTGAGGATGTCCTCGTTCATCAGGGCCGATTGACCCATGCGCAGAAGCGTATGACTCGTCGCCGGGCTGACCGCCTTAGGCGTTTTGCGCGGTGGGTGGATATGGCGCAAGGCCTCAGTGCAGGCACTTTCAAGTTGTTCGGGATCAACGCCATCCGCTACGCTGATTTCGCTGCCCCACCAGGCATGACCGCGATCAACGATGGCTTGCCTGATGATCTTGAAGTGCGGGGTATGTACAGGGGGCGTTTTTTCACTATTCACGGCTCGGCCCCTCCTTAGTGGGTTGGAAATGGCTGGCGCAAATAAGACCCCGGCTGAGTTTATAACCATAACCGCGAATATTTTGGATGATGTTTTCACCGTAGTGCGCCTTGATTTTACTGCGCAAACGGCTGATGGATTTTTCCAGTGCACGGGAGTCGTAGTACTTGGTATTAAGTCCCATGACACGGGCGATCTCATTATGACTGAGCAGTCGGTTCTGAATAAGCGCTTCCAATACTTTCATTTCGACGAAGGATATTTCCAACTTTTTCCCGTCGCCATACAGGCACATGCGGTCTTGGTCGAGAATCAGGTCGCACTGATTGAGTCGAGCGCTTTCACTGAGAAAGGCATCAAACAGATTCAACTTTTTTTCGGGTGAAGTTTCGATCGCCTTGATGCAGTAATCGGCGCCAGCCAGGTAGTATTTTGTTTTGCTCAGGGTCGACGCAAAGGTGATCACGACGAATATCGTGCAGTCGGGGTTTTCAGTTCGCGCTTTTTTTATTATGTCCAGGCTCAGATTGCTGGCGGAGGGTGTATCAATTTCTATAATGATGGCACGGTAATGTACGTGGCTTTCCTGGGTGTCAATTAGTTGACCGTAGCAACGTGTATCGACTTTTAAATTATTCGCTACAGTGCGAACTAAAAGCGCCCGAAAGTCCTCTGATTTCGATTGAGTCCGTGCAATAGCGAGGACGTTGGAAAAATGCATCACCTACTCCCTTTTCCGGCATGCAAGGCCGTCAGTTCAATCGCTGCTAGCGTTTAGATACTAATCGAATTGATTCCGCTAAAACGTGACAAATTTTAACATTCACCACTTGGTTTTTACGAGCGCAGGGGGTAATAGGGGGATATTTCATGGGAGGTTGTACCGACTTACACATATCCTAGTGCAAACTCTTAATGCTCGATAAGTATTTTAGTTCCAACGATTTTTTTGACGGGTGCAGGTTTAAGCGTTGACCTTCTCAGACCGGAAAAACGCCTGCAGAGCGCCCCGAAGGTTGGCGGCCGGCCCCTCGGATGGGCTCAACGGCGCAACTGCACTTCGGCCTCGATGCACGCCACCAGAAACTCCATGACCACCTTCACGGACGGCGAGCGGCGCATGTCGGGGTACACCGTGAGCCAGATATCACGTAAAGGGCCTTCGACCGCAGTGGGCAGCCTGACCAGCAGCGGGTCGTGATCGCCCACCAGGGTCGGCAACACCACCGCGCCGACCTGGGCCCTGGCCGCCATTTGCTGGGTGGCCAGGTCGCTTGCGGCAAACGCGATCTCACGGCCGCCGCGCAGTTGGTGCATCCAGGCTTGCTGGGGCAGGTGGTCACGGCTGCTGTCGTAGGCGATGAACGTCCACTGCGCAGCCGGCAATTGCTGGAACGTCGGCGGGCCATACAGCCCGAAGCGCACCACGCCGACTTTCCTGCGTACCAGGGCTTCCTCATCGGGACGCACCGTGCGCAGGGCAATATCCGCTTCACCTTTGTCCAGCGCGGCCAGTTGGGTCGACGGCATCAGCACCAGGTTCAACTGCGGGTAGTGGGCGCGCAGCCGCGCTATATGGGGCGCAATGCAATAGTGGGCGATAGACGGCGGGCAACTGACCCGCACCGTGCCGGCCATTTCGATCGACGCGACCCGCGACAGGCGCATCACCTGCGTCGCCATTTCGTCCATGCCCGCCGCCAACTCCGCCAATGCCAGGCCTTGCGCGGTCAGCGGGCGGCTGCGCGGCAGGCGGTCCACCAGTTTGACGCCGAGGGCTTTTTCCAGCGCATCGACGCGGCGCCCGACGGTGGCGTGCTCCACCTGCAACTCGCGGGCGGCCGCCGACAACGACTGGCTACGTGCCAGTACCGTGAAGTAATACAGGTCCTGCCAATCGAACATTGGGTTATTTCCGCACGGAGGTTGGGAGGCTTTGGGGAATTTTCCTACTGAGAGCGTCCTTTTACCATGGCCGCTTCCCAGTGCACATGGAGTTGTCCCCGATGAAAGCCATTACCTTGCAAACCTACGGCGGCCCTGAAGTCGCCCAATTGCGCCATGACGTCCCCAAACCCCAGGTGTTGGCCGGGCATGTGCTGGTCAAGGTGGCGTGCGCCGGGATCAACTTCATGGATATCCATACCCGCCAGGGCAAATATGCGCAGTCGTCGACCTATCCGGTGCGCCTGCCCTGCACCTTGGGTATGGAGGGCGCCGGCGTGGTGGTGGAAGTCGGCGCAGGCATCAGCCATTTGGCCGTCGGCGACCGGGTGGCGTGGTGCATTGCCTGGGGCGCCTTCGCCGAGTACGCCCTGGTGCCCGCGGCCAGGGTGGCGCAGATTCCCGGTGCCATCGCCTTCGATCAGGCGGCTGCGGCGATGTTTCAAGGCTGTACCGCCCACTACTTGATCGAGGATGTCGCCAGGTTGCAGGCCGGCAGCACCTGCCTGGTCCACGCTGCGTGCGGCAGCATCGGCCAGTTGCTGGTACAGATGGCCCGGCGCTCAGGCGCCACGGTGTTCGCCACCGGCAGCACCGCTGAACGATGCGCCATTGCCCACGAGCGCGGGGCCCACCAGGCCTGGGTCTATGACGGCGGCCGATTTGCCGAGCGGGTGTTGGAGGCCACGGGCGGGCAGGGCGTGGATGTGGTCTTCGATTCGCTCGGCAAAAGCACCCTGCGTAACAGCTTCCGCGCCTGCCGCACGCGCGGCCTGATCGTGAACTACGGCAATGTCTCGGGTTCGTTGACCGATCTCGACCCGATGGAACTGGGGGAGGCGGGCTCGCTGTTTTTGACGCGCCCCCGGCTGGCCGACCATATGGCCGACGGCGCCACCGTACAACGACGTGCCAACGCGGTATTTGCGGCGATGCTCGAAGGTACGTTGACGGTGGCTATCGAAGGGCATTACACGCTGGAAACGCTGCATCAGGTACATGAGCGCATCGAAGCGCGGCAACAGATCGGCAAGGCTGTGGTGTGGGTGGACCGCGACCTGCATTAATTGAAGACGAAAAAAAACCGGCTGATCAGGCCGGTTTGGGGTGCCCCGCGAACAGTGCGGGATTAAGCGTGGTTGTCCAGCAGGCGATCGGCACCGCCTTCAACAAT
Organism: Pseudomonas sp. CFBP13509; assembly: GCF_005233485.1. Lineage (NCBI taxonomy): Bacteria > Pseudomonadati > Pseudomonadota > Gammaproteobacteria > Pseudomonadales > Pseudomonadaceae > Pseudomonas > Pseudomonas sp. CFBP13509. Next base: position 9,421 of record NZ_QGAA01000040.1, on the reverse strand, counting down.
ACCGCGTTGCTGCAAACGATCGGCACCGCCTTCGGCCAGGCCACGTTCCTGCAAGCGATCAGCGCCACCTTCGGCAACGCGGTTGCCTTGCAGGCGATCAGCGCCACCTTCGGCGACGCGGTTGCCTTGCAGGCGATCGGCGCCATCTTCGGCGACGCGGTTGCCTTGCAGGCGGTCGGCGCCATCTTCGGCGACGCGGTTGCCTTGCAGGCGATCAGCGCCACCTTCAACAATACCGCGTTGCTGCAAGCGATCAGCACCACCTTCGGCAACACGACGTTCCAGCAAGCGATCCGAGCCACCTTCGGCAACACGACGTTCCAGCAGGCGATCCGAGCCACCTTCAGCAACACGGCTTTCGATCAGGCGATCCGCGCCGCCTTCAGCAACAACAGGGTGGGCAAATGCGTTTGCAGCGAGTACCGAGAAAGCGAGGCTAAGCAAGATTTGGCGTTTCATGATGGTGTGCTCCGAGTGTTTTAGTTGGGTGTTGCCTGGTATGGGTTTGATGTTACGCGTTGCATTTTTTAAGAGAACTTCATTGGGCTGATGGTGACTATCGATGCCAGCGATGGCCCGTTTCAAAGGGCCATCGCCGAGCCGGTCACGGCATCTGTGGCCGTTCCTGAGGGCGCAGGTCGAACACCAGCACCTCGGCATCCTGGCCCTGGCTCAGGCGGATTTGCCGCTCATCGCGCACTCGGGCACCGTCGCCTTCCTGCAAGCGCTGGCCGTTGATGTCCACGCTGCCCCGAGCCACATGGATGTACACGTGGCGATCCGGCGGCAGGTCGAGGGTCGCGGCTTCGTCGCCGTTGAACAGCCCGGCGTACACCCGGGCGTCCTGGCGCACGGTCAGGGAGCCGTCGCTGCCGTCCGGCGAGATGATCAGTTGCAGGCGCCCTTGTTTCTGCGCCGCGCTGAAGTGCTCCTGTTGATAGCGCGGCTCGGCACCGGCCACGGCGGGCACGATCCAGATTTGCAGGAAGTGCACGCCACGGGTCTGGCTGTGGTTGAACTCGCTGTGGGCCACGCCGCTGCCGGCGCTCATCAGTTGCACATCGCCGGGGCGAATCACCGAGCCGGTGCCCAGGGTGTCCTTGTGTTCCAGGGCGCCTTCAAGCACATAGGAGAAAATCTCCATGTCGCGGTGCGGGTGTTGGCCGAAGCCTTTGCCGGCCGCGACGCGGTCGTCGTTGATCACCAGCAGGTCGGAAAAACCCTGTTCATCGGGGTTCCAATAGTTGGCGAACGAGAAGGTGTGGAACGACTTCAACCAACCGTGATTGGCGGCGCCGCGTTCGGAAGCTTTGCGAAGGGTCAGCATGGTCTTGTCCTCAAGTGAGCGCGGGCTGCGAGATGCAGGGCGCTTGCGTTGAGAAGAAGGTTACTGGCAACCTGAAAATTCATTAAGAAGCTGAAATTTGAATAACTGTCTCCTTGAGATTGACAGTAAAAGCCATGCCATAATGCCTTTCGCTTTCTTCCCCTCGATGGATGCTTCCCGTATGAAAACCGTGGCCATGGCGCTGTTCCCGGACTTCCTCCTGCTTGACATGGCCGGGCCGCTCGAAGTGTTTTCCATTGCCAACCGCTACCTGCCGGCGGCGGAGCATTACCAGATCCTCACCCTGGGTACCGAGCCCGGTCCGTTGCGCGCCTCCAATGGGGTGCTGGTCCAGACTGACCTGCTGCTGGACCAGGCCCGGGCAGCTTATGACCTGCTGCTGGTGCCCGGCGGCCCGGGTGCCTATAACGAATGCCATCCGGCGCTGCTGCCCTGGCTCAAGGCGGCGGCGCCACGGGCGCGGCGCTTCGGCTCGATCTGCACCGGCGCCTTTGTGCTGGGCCACGCCGGGCTGCTCGACGAACGCCGCGTGACCACCCACTGGCACTACACCGAGCGCCTGATCAAGGCCTTCCCCAAGGCCATCGTCGAGACGGATCGCATCTACCTGCAGGACGGGCGGTTGATTACCTCGGGCGGGGTCACCGCCGGTATCGACCTGGCGCTGTCGATCGTCGCCCAGGACCATGGCAAGCAAGTGGCGGTGGATGTGGCCAAGGTGCTGCTGGTGGTGATGAAGCGCCAGGGCGGCCAGGCCCAGTTCAGCCCGATGACCGCGTCCGTGGCACCCCAGGAAACCGCGGTCACCCGGGTGCAGAACCATGTGCTCGCCCATCTGGACCAGCCCTTTACCATCGAGTCCATGGCCGAGCTGGCCGGCATGAGCCCGCGCCACTTTGCCCGGTTGTTCGCCAAGGACGTGCAGATGACGCCCATGGCCTTCCTGCAGGGCGCGCGCATCGACCGCGCCCGGCAACTGCTGGAAACCACCGACCTGCCGCTCAAGACCGTGGCGTTCCACGCAGGCTTCGGCAGCGTGCGGCACATGCGCTTTCTATTCAGTGAAAAACTCGGCCTCAACCCGACCCAATATCGCCAGCAGTTCAGTTAACGACAGGATGTCCGTCTCGCGCACCCGATTGTCCGTATCGCTCCCTGTGCCAGCATTGCCCTGTTACAGGTAGCTGGCAAGATAAGGTCGAGCCCATGGAAAAGGATGCGCGGAAGCCCAAGATCGGGCGTTTCAGCGCGATTGCAGACATGAATATGCCTCAGGCGATTGACGCGGATAGCACGGTGCGCTTCGGTGACTATGCCTTTCATCGGCAGCAGCGGCTGGTGAGCAAGGCGGGTTGGCCGGTGCCGTTGGGCGGGCGGGCTTTGGATATTCTGGCGGTGCTGCTGGAGTCGCCAGGGCAATTTATCAGCAAGGCCACCCTGATCGAGCGGGTCTGGCCGTGCAGCGTGGTGGAAGAGAACAACCTGCGGGTGCACATCGCCGCACTGCGCCGTGCCCTTGACGGGCAACGCTTGATTATCAACGACCCCCAGCGCGGTTACTGCTTCGCCGCCCCCGTGCGGGTCGCGGCTGCCGCGGTGCTGCCCCGGCATAACCTTGCCCCCCGGCTAAGCCCGCTGATCGGTCGCGATGAACTGCTGGGCGTGCTGGTGCGGCGGGTGTCCGGGCAGCGCCTGATGACCCTCACCGGGTGCGCCGGCGTGGGCAAGAGCACCTTGGCCCTGGCCCTGGCCGAGCGCGTGTTGCCGCGCTACCGCGACGGTGTGTGGTGGGTCGACCTGGCCACGGTGGAGGCGCCGCTGATGATGCTGCGCCATCTGGCCACGATCCTGCATCTGGAACCCGGCGGCAGTGTCACGCAGTTGTGCCGCCAGTTGGTCTCCCGGCAATTGCTGCTGGTACTCGACGGCGCCGACCTGCTGCTCGGTGCCTGTCGACATCTTTTGCGGGCGCTGCGCGAAAATGCGCCCCAGGTCAGCGTGCTGGTCAGCAGTCGCGAAGCGTTGCAGGCCCCAGGCGAATGGGTGCTGCGCGTGCCCCCGCTGGGCGTGCCGGCGCCGTCGGCGCTGGGCAGTGTTGAACAGGCCATGGCGTTCCCCGCCGTGCAACTGTTCGTCGCCCGGGCGTGTGCCGGCCAACAGGGCTTTGTGTTGCGCCGACAGGACCTGGCGCCATTGCGGGACATCTGCCGGCGCCTCGACGGTATTCCCCTGGCCCTTGAACTGGCGGCCGCCCAAGTGGACGCGCTGGGCGTGCGCGGTTTAAAGGCGCAGTTGCACAGTGGATTGCAGGTACTGACCCGGGGCCGCCGCACAGCGGTGGAGCGCCACCAATCCCTGACCGCGGCCTTGGACTGGACCTACGAGCGCCTGAGCCTGCCGGAGCGCTGGCTGTTCCTGCAACTGAGCCTGTTCAAGATGGCTGTGACCTTGCCCACCCTGGGTAAGCTGGTGGCCGGCACCGAGCTGGAACACGCCGATTTGTCGTACCTGCTCGGGCGGCTGGTCGGCACCTCGCTGCTGAGCCTCGAACCCGGTCCGGGTTATCCGCGCTATCGTCTGCTCAACAGCGTGCGCAGCTATGGCCTGGCACTCCTGCGTAACCCGCAGCAGGTGGCGCGTTTGCAGCAGGGTTATGGGCATTACCTGGGAGCGTTTTCAGGCCGGCCGTTTGTCCTGCAACTCGTCGAGCAGGCGGCGTACGCGGACTAGGTCCTGGGTGTCGAAGCCTTCGCTGAATCGCGCGTAGACCGAACCCAGCAGGTCGCGAGCAGCCTGCACACGACCCTGCTGTTGCCACAGCCGCGCCAAGGAGTCCGCACAGCGCAGTTCCCAGGCCAACGCGCCTTGCTGGTGTGCCAGGCCCAGGGCTTCGAGCAGCAGCGCCTCGGCCCCGTGGGGATCGGCCATGGCCTCGGCGCGCACGCGCAGGATCTCCGGGCTGCACCAGCCGGCCGCACCGCTCCGGGCGCGTTCGAACAAGGCCTCATCCACTGCACGGGCGTTGAAGGTCACCAGGATGTCTGCGACCAGCCCCAATCCCTGCACATCGGCGATCTGCGCCGTGCCTTCGTAGCATTGCGCCCAGGTGTGGAACAACTGCACCGAATGCTTTTGCGCCTGCTGTAGCAGCAGGTCCAACTGGTCGCGGGCTGCGAGGGTGTCGCCGTTGTAGTGGGCGATGACCACCCCAGCCAGGGCCAGGGTGTAGCAAATCGATGTGCCGTGGTTGATCTGCAACGCCAACTCCAGCGCCTGGCTTGCGGTGCGCCACGCACGTTCGGGAAAACCGCGCAGCCACAGGATGCGCGCGAGGATGGTCAACGAGGCCACGCTCTGGTCGTACTGCACGCCAAAGCCGTGGGTAAACCGGTTGAGATGGCCGCTCTGGGCCATGCGCTGGATCACCTGTTCGGCATTCTGCTGCGCCAGTATCTGATTGCCGGCGAAGTGCTGCGCCAGCACCCTCAGGCGTTGGGCGCTGAGGGCCAGCAACGGCTCGGCCTGAGGTCCCAACCGGTCGAAATGCAGGCTTTGTTCCAGGGCCTCGCGGTAGTTGCCGCCACACAGGCTGACCGCCATTTGCCCCGACACCGCGCGCAGTTGGCCGACCAGGTTGCTGTCGGCTTCGGCCAGGCGCCGTGCATGGGCAAAGGCTTCGATGGTCTGCGGCGTACCGCCCTGGATGTGATAGGAAAAACTGCCGAAGGCCAACTGCAGGGCCATGTTCAAGTGCGGGCTCGGCGTGCTCGATTGCCCCAGCCGCGCCAGTGCCTTGCCCACATACAGGCCGTGTTCGCGCAGCAGCGACAGCTCCTGCCACAACGGCATGGCGCTGACGGTGAGACGAATGCCCAGCAGGTGCACGCCCTGGTCGCCCAGGCCCCAGTCGAGGGCGGCACGAATGTCTTCGCGCAGCGGCGCATAGCGGTCGATCCAGGTTTGGGTGGCGGTCTGTTCCCAATCGTCCTGCGCCTGGTTCATCAGCACCAGGCAGCGCCTGGCGTGTTGTTCACGGGTGGCGTCGAGTTCATTGGCAACGCTGAGTTTTTCCAGGGCATAGGTGCGGGTGATGTCCAGCAGGCGATAGATCACCTCGTCATCCCCGGCCTCCACATTGAGCAAGGATTTCGCCACCAGCTGGGTGATCGAACCCAGCACCTCGGCCGGTGCAACCTGTTGCCCGGCGATTACCGCCGCCGCACTGGCCAGGCTGAAACCACCGCGGAACACCGCGAGGCGACGCAGACAGATCTGCTCGCAGCCGGTGAGCAATTCGAAGCTCCAGTCCAGGGTGGCACGCAAGGTTTGATGGCGGGGCAGGGCGCTGCGTCGGCCACGGGTGAGCAGGCGAAAGTTGTCTTCCATCTGCACCAGCAGGCCGGGCAGGCCGAAGCGCTCGATCTGCGCGGCCACCAACTCGATTGCCAGGGGAATGCCGTCCAGGCGTTGGCAGATATCAATGGCCAGGGGCAGTTCGGCTTCGCTCAGTTCAAAGCTGTCCTGATGGGACATGGCCCGCTCGATCAGCAGTTGCAGGGCTGGATAACCCAGGGCCTGAGCGCGGTTACCGGTGGCGGGCGGGCAGGCCAGGGGTTCCAGGCGCTGCACCGACTCGCCCTCGGCGCGCAAGGCCTCGCGGCTGGTGGCGAGGATGTGCAATTGGGGCGCGTGGCGCAGCAGGGCCTCGCTGATCAGCGCGATGTCGTCCAGCAGGTGTTCGCAGTTGTCGATCACCAGCAGCAACTGGTGCTCCTGCAGGCGGCGTGCAAACACGGGCAACGGTTCGTGCTCGGTGTGGGTGAGGTCGAGGAGCGCGGCGAGATTGGGCAGGATCATCGACGGCGCGCTGAGGGGCGCCAGGTCCAGCAGGCGAATACCGTCGCGGTAATGGCCGATCAACAATTCCGCCACGCGCAAGGCGACGGTGGTCTTGCCGATGCCGCCAGCGCCGGTCAGGGTGATAAAGCGCTGCTCGGGCAGCTGCTGTACCAGGCTGTCGATCAGGGCCTGGCGGCCAAGCATGCGCGTGCGTCGCAGCGGCAGGTTGTGGCTCGGGCGTTGGGGGGCGCCTTCGGTCGGTAGGCTCATCGGCTCGATGCTCAGTGGCGCCACAAAACTGTAGCCACGTTGGGCCACCGTAACGATATAGCGCTGCCCGGCCTGGCCATCGCCCAGGGCCTTGCGCAGCGCCGCCATGTGCACCCGCAGGTTGCCGTCTTCCACCACGCTTTTGGGCCAGACCCGGGCGATCAGTTCCTGCTTGCTCACCACCGTGCCGGCCTGCTCCAGCAGGATCAGCAGGATGTCCACGGCCCGCCGTCCCAAGCGCAATGGGCGACCGGCCTCCAGCACCAGGCGCTGGTGCGGGTGGATACGGTAAGGGCCGAAATGTACGGCCTGGTCGCGTGGGGCACTCATGGGTGGCCATGCTCTGGGAAAAGTAAGCGGCCAGCATATTCCAGGTGCATGCAGACCACTAGGCAGCGATCTCTTGAGGCTTGTGACGCAGTTGGTGATTTCGCCAGGTCATCGGGTTGACGCCCTCGCTGCGCGTGAACATATGGCAGAAATGCGCCTGGTCGCAAAACCCGCACTCCAGGCTGATTTGCGTGAGGCTCAAGGAGGAGCCGGTGATCAGTTCCTTGGCCCGCTGGATGCGTTGCTGGCGTATCCATTCCTGGGGCGACAGCCCGGTGGTGCACTTGAATGCGCGGGAAAAATGGCTGCGCGACAGGGCGCAGGCCTGGGCCAGGTCGGCAATCGCCAGGCTTTCACCGAGGTTGGCGAGGATCAATTGCTTGGCGATCCGCTCGCGCCGGGGGCACAGGCCGCCGGTAGCGGATAAGCGAGGAGTACAGTACGCAGGTCGGGCCATGACGAATATCCGCAGTCGATGGGAGCGTTCCCGGTGAATGGATGCAGTGTAGACCGGCTCATTTTTGGCGCCGCACCGTCTGGCTGGCGAGTTAATCGTTGTTAATTTCGCCAGGTTCGGTCACGAAAAAGACAGCACAGGCATGCAATCCAGGCAGTGTTTTTCCTGCTTAGCTGGCAGCCTGCTAACCGTTTGGATACCGCCATGAACCGCAACGACCTGCGCCGCGTCGACATGAACCTGTTGGTGATTTTCGAAGCGCTGATGTTCGAGAAGAACCTGACCCGGGTCGCCGAAAAGCTCTTCATGGGCCAACCGGCGGTGAGTGCGGCATTGGGCCGGCTGCGAGATTTGTTCGACGACCCGTTGCTGCTGCGCAACGGCCGGGGCATGGAGCCCACGCCACGCGCCGTGGCGATACTCAAGGAGCTGCAACCGGCCATGGACACCATTTCAGGCGCAGTCAGCCGCGCCAAGGATTTCGACCCTTCCACCAGCTGTGCGGTGTTCCGCATCGGCCTGTCCGACGACGCCGAGTTCGGCCTGTTCCCGCCGTTGCTCAGCCAACTGCGCGAAGAAGCGCCGGGCATTATCGTGGTGGTACGCCGCGCCAATTACCTGCTGATGTCCGCATTACTGGCCAGTGGCGAGATCTCGGTGGGCGTGAGCTACACCACTGAACTGCCGGCGAATGCCAAGCGCAGGAAACTGCGGGACATTCCCTGCAAGGTGCTGCGCGGGGATGACGGCGTCGAACCGCTGACCCTCGACGATTATTGCGCACGGCCCCATGCGATGGTGTCGTTCTCGGGGGACTTGAGCGGCAATATCGACCTGGACCTGGCCCGTATCGGCCGTGCCCGGCGGGTGGTGCTGGCGGTACCGCAGTTCAGTGGCTTGCGGGCGCTGCTGGCCGGTACGCAGATTATTGCCACGGTGCCGGACTATGCGGCGTGTGCGTTGACCGAGGGCACGGCGCTGCGGGCAGAGGATCCGCCGTTTGCGATCGACGCGGCGGAGTTGTCGATGGTGTGGAGTGGGGTGCATGACAATGACCCAGCGGAGCGGTGGTTGAGGGGCAGGATTGCGCAGCATATGGCGGGAGGGGGGTGAGCTTGGTGGCTTCTGGACCGACCGGAGTTGTTCCGGGTGTACTCGGTAGAAATGTGGAAGGGGCTTGCCCCCGATGAGCATAAGTATCTACACAACTTCTTTCAGCGGTCTGTGGCGAGGGAGGCCGCCCAGCCTGTAAACAGGCTGCGCTTTCGCGCAGAGAACATGCCGATAAATCGGCAAATAATTTATTTTTAAAATTAATGAGATAAATTTTGTTCTATAAGAGCTTGCTCCCGTGGCGGCCTTCGGGCCGACCGTTTTTTTGGAGTTTTAGCGAGTACATATCCGTTGCTGCGGTAACGGCGGCTTAGGGTTCCGCCCTTACGGCGGCTCACTTTTGGAGGGACCCAAAAGTAAGCAAAAAGGTCCTCGCCCCACCACTCGGCACCTCGCCTAGGCTCGGTGTGCCCTCACTCCGGCTTTGGAGCGTGGGCCGCCACGACGGGCTATCCCTGGCCCAGCGCGGCTAACCCGGCGTCCTGCCGGGTTACCCACGCTCCAAAGCCTGCGTTCGGCCAGCGTGTTTGACGGGGCGATTTGAGATCAAAAGCCAAAGCGCGGCGGCCTTAGAGCCGACCGGAGTTGGGTCTGGTGTACTGGGTTAAAAATGTGGGAGGGGCGGTGCGACGATTCGACTTGCCCCCGATTGCAGTGGGTCAGTACCAAATCCATCAACTGACACTCCCTCATCGGGGGCAAGCCCCCTCCCACATTTGGATCTCCATCCAGCAGGTAGACCTCAGCCTGCTTTTGCTCTGCTTTTGCTCTGGCTTTTGATCTTGATCCTAGGCGCCCCGTCAACCACGCTGGCCGAACGCAGGCTTGAATCCGTGGGTAACCCGGCAGGACGCCGGGTTAGCCGTCCTGGGCCAGGGATGGCCCATGACGGCGGCCCACGGATTCAAGCCTGCGTTCGGGCATACCGAGCCTAGGCGAGGTACCGAGTGGTGGGGCGAAGGCCTTTTGCTGGACTTGTTCCCTCGCAGCGGACGCCAAGAAGCGATATTTTAATCGCAACCTTGGAGGCACCTATGTCACAGCAAACCCGCCGCAGCTACACC
>NZ_QGAA01000039.1:0-16859 GCF_005233485.1 Pseudomonas sp. CFBP13509 | reverse complement strand
CGCTGGCGCCGTTGATCAGCGGGTGCATCCAGCCTTCGTGGGAGCCGTCGAAGGCGAACGACATGAAGTGCAGTTCGCAATCGGCCGGCGATGTTTCATAACGCTCGCCGGTGGCGATGATGTGCGCCACCAACGGCCCATGGGACACCGCCACGCCCTTGGGCAGGCCGGTGGAGCCGGAGGTGTAGATCACGTAGGCAAGGTTGTCGCCGTGCAGTTTTACCTCCGGCGCGGTGTCGCTGTAGTCGGCCCACGCCTCGGTGCGATCGATGGCCAGGCTGTCCAGGCCCTCGGGAATCGGCAGTTGCGGCAACGCACTGGTGTGGGTCAGCAGCAACTTCGCGCGGCTGTCCTGCATCATGTACAGCAGGCGATCACGTGGGTATTCGATATCCAGCGGCACATACACGCCGCCGGCTTTCATCACCGCGAGGAACGCCACCAGGCTCTCGGCACTGCGCGGCATGGCAATTGCCACGCGCACTTCGGGGCCGATGCCACGGGCGATCAAGGCATGGGCCAGGCGGTTGGCCTGGCGGTCCAGCTCGCCATAACTCAGGGTTTGCGCATCGAACTTGACCGCCACCGCAGCGGGGTTTTCGGCGGCGCGGTCGGCAACCATTTCGTGTACCAGACGCTCGGCCGAGAAGCCGGCGTCAGTCTGGTTCCACAGCTGCAGGATGTGTCGTTGCTCATCCTGGCCCAGCAGGTTGAGTTGGCTGATGGATTGCTGTTGGTCGGCAACCATCGCCTGCAACAGGTTTTGCCAATGGCAGGCCATGCGCTTGATGGTCAAGGCGTTGAACAGGTCGGTCGCGTAACCCAAGGTGGCCCAGATGCTGTCGGTGCCTTCATGCACATCCAGGTCCAGGTCGAAATGGGCGGTCTGGCTCTCCCATTCCAGGCCTTCGACGCGCAGTGTGGACAGCGCGAGTTCGGCGCCGCCCAGGCGCGCTTCGGTCTGGTGGTTGAACATCACCTGGAACAACGGGTTAAGACTCAAACTGCGCTCGGGTTGCAGCGCCTCCACCAGTTGTTCGAACGGCAGGTCCTGATGGTCCTGGGCTTCCAGCGCACGCTGGCGGACCTGCTGCAACAGTTGCGTGACCGAAGTCTGCTCATCGATATCGGCCTTGAGCACCTGGGTGTTGACGAAGAAGCCGATCAGCCGCTCGGTCTCGACCCGGTTGCGGTTGGCAATCGGCACCCCGACGCGCACGTCTTCCTGGCCGCTGTAACGGTGCATCAGCGCCTGGAACGAGGCCAGCAACAGCATGAACAGGGTCACGCCTTCGCGTTGCGCCAGGCCCTTGAGGTCGGCAACCAGCGCGGGCGGCAGCTCGACAAACAGGCGCGCACCACGATGGCTTTGCTCGGCCGGGCGCTGGTGGTCGAAAGGCAATTCCAGCACCGGTTGCTCGCCGCCCAGCAAACCTTGCCAGTACGCAAGCTGCCGGGCTTTTTCGCCCGCGTCCATCCACTCGCGCTGCCAGCGGGCATAGTCAGCGTACTGGATCGGCAAGGCCGGCAGTTGCAGATCCAGGCCCTGGCTGTAGGCGCTGTACAACTGCACCAACTCATCGACCATGATTTGCATCGACCAGCCGTCGGAGACGATATGGTGCAGCACCAGCACCAGTACATGCTCGTCCTTGCCCTGGCGCAGCAACGTGGCCCTGAGCAATGGCCCGGCCTGCAGGTCGAACGGGCGGGCGATCTCGGCTTGCACCTGGGCCTTGAGCCGGGTCGGGTCGCTCTCGACCAGAACGATGTCGACCGTGGCCTGCGGCGCAATCACCTGCACGGTCTGCTCATCACCCTGATGCAAATGGGTGCGCAGACTTTCGTGGCGCGCTACCAGCATGTCGAAGCTGCGTTGCAGCGCGTTCAGGTCCAACTGGCCCTTGAGGCGCAACGCGCTGGGCACATGGTAGGCGGCGCTGTCGGGCTCCAGCAGCCAGAGGAACCACTGGCGCTCCTGGGCGTACGACAACACCAAGGGCACATCGCGGGAAGACGGCACCAACGCCGGCGCCGTCGAACCGACCTGCTTGCCCTCGCTTTGCAGGGCCGCGACAAAGCCGTCGAGGCGCGCTTGTTCGAACAGCACGCGCAGCGGCAACTCGATCCCCAGGTTATGCCGCAGGCGCGACGCCACTTGCATGGCCAGCAAGGAATGCCCGCCCATCTCAAAGAAATGATCGGTCAGGCCAATACGTTCAGCACCGAGGATATCCGCCCAGATCGCGGCAACCTGCTGCTCCAGCACACTGACCGGCGCCACCCAACTGTGCAGCGCCTGGCTCGCATCCGGGCGTGGCAAGGCATGGCGATCCAACTTGCCATTGGGGCTCAACGGCAGTGCCTTCAGGAACATGAAGTGCGCCGGCACCATGTAGTCCGGCAGCTCATCGCGCAAAGCCGTGCGAAGCTGCTCACGCAGTGCGTCCTGCCCGGACTCGGCCATGGGGGTAACCAGATAGGCGATCAGTTGCTGGTCGGCAGCAATCACCAGCGCTTCGCGGACCGCATCCTGGGCCAGCAGGCGCGATTCGATTTCACCCAGTTCGATACGGAAGCCACGCACCTTGACCTGATGGTCGATGCGCCCGATGTACTCGATCACACCATCGGCACGGTAGCGCGCCAGGTCGCCGGTGCGGTACAGGCGACCGCCGCCAGCGGGGTCGAAGGGGTCGGGAATAAAGCGTTCGGCGGTCAGCGCTGCGCGGTTGAAGTACCCCCGCGCCAGCAATGGCCCGCCGATCACCAGTTCGCCGGCCACGCCCACAGGCACCGGGTTGAGGCTGGCATCCAGCAGGTAGATGGCGCGGCCGTCCAGTACGCGACCAATCGGCATCATTTGCGTGACGGCTTCGCGGCCATCGACATAACCCGCGCAATCGAGAGCCGTGACCGTAACAGTCGCCTCGGTGGGGCCGTAGGTGTTGAGCAGGCGCACATGGCCCAGGCCGGCATCGCGCCAGGAAGCCAAACCTTCCGGCGGCATGGCTTCGCCACCCGCATGCACCTGGCGCAACCGCCCATAGTCCCGCACACCTCGCTCGGCAAAGTCCCGGGCAATCAGGTGCCAGTAGGCAGTGGTGAGGTCGACCACCGAAATCTCATGTTCGATCAGTTGGGTGTAGAAGGTGTCGCTATCCCACAGCTCGCCGCCACGCACCACCACCGCGGCCCCGCAGCAGAGCGCCGGGTAGAGTTGCTCGACGAAACCGTCGAAGTTGAATGTACCGAATTGCAGCACGCAGTCAGCGGCGGTCAGCGCAAACACCTCGGTAAACACCTCGACGTGGCGTGCCAACGAAGCCTGGTCGATGCCCACGCCCTTGGGCCGCCCGGTCGAACCCGAGGTGAACATCAGGTAGGCCAGGTTGGCCGGGAACGCGCGCACCTCGGGGTTACTCGACGGGTACTCGGCCAACCACTGCGGATCGGACTCCAGGCAGATCAACGCCAGGTCGGCACTGATCGGCAGGCGCTCCAGCAAGGGATGCTGGGTCAGCAACAGCTGCAAGCCGCTGTCTTCGATCATGCATTGCAGGCGGTCGCGGGGGTATTGCGGGTCCAGCGGTACATAGGCGCCGCCGGCCTTGAGCACGGCCAGCAGGGCCACGATCATTTCCAGCGAACGGTCCACGGCCACGCCGACCAGGCTGTCGGCGCCCACGCCCTGTTCGATCAGGGCGTGGGCCAGGCGGTTGGCGCGTTGGTTGAGGTCGGCGTAACTCATGCGCCGCTGATCCATGATCAGGGCGACGGCGTCGGGCCGGCTCGCCACCTGCTGCTCGAATTTAATCAGCACGCTGCTGTGGGCGGCACGCGCGGGTTGCGGCGGGTTCCACTCATAGAGCATCTGCGCTTGCTCATCGCGGCCCAGCATCGGCAAGTCGGCGACACACTGCCGGGCCGTGCCTACCACGCTCTTCAGCAGGTTTTGCCAATGCGCGGCGAAGCGCTGCAGGGTACTGGCGTCGAACAATGCGGTCGCGTAGGTCAACGAAGCGTGCAGGCCCTCGGCAGACTCCTGGGTGTCCAGGCTCAGGTCGAAATGCGCCGTATGGCTGTCCCACTCCAGCCCCTGCACCTGCAGCCCCGGCAATTGCTGGCTGCCACGGTTGGCATGGGCGTCGGACTGGTGATTGAACATCACTTGGAACAGCGGGTTGTGGCTCAGGCTGCGCTCGGGTTGCAGGGCCTCGACCAACTGTTCGAAAGGCAGGTCCTGATGGGCCTGCGCCCCCAACGCATGCTCCTTGACCTGCTGCAACAGCTGGGCAAAGGTCATGTGCCCGTCGATCTCGGCCTTGAGCACCTGGGTATTGACGAAGAAGCCGATCAGTTGCTCGGTTTCCAGGCGGTTACGGTTGGCGATAGGCACGCCGACACGGATGTCCGACTGGCCGGTGTAGCGGTACAACATCGACTGGAAGGACGCGAGCAGCAGCATGAACATGGTCACGCCTTCGCGCTGCGCCAGGGCGCGCAAGCCCTCGACCACGGCAGGTTCGACCAGCACATCCAGGCGCGCACCTTCGTAACGTTGTATCGCCGGGCGCGGGCGGTCCAGCGGCAGCTCCAGTACCGGCTGCACATCCCCCAGGCGGGCCCGCCAGTAGGCCAATTGCCGGGCTTTTTCGCCCGCCTCCATCCAGCCACGCTGCCACTGGGCGTAGTCCGCGTATTGAATCGGCAGCAGCGGCAGCACTGGCTCGAGCCCCTGGCTGTAACCGGCATACAAACTCACCAGTTCATCGACCATGACCTGCATCGACCAGGCATCCGACACGATGTGGTGCTGGACCAGTATCAGCACATGCTCGCGCTCGCTCAGTTGCAGCAGTTTGATGCGCAGTAACGGGCCGGCCTGCAGGTCGAATGGCCGGGCGATTTCTCGCTCCACCCACCCCTGCAATTCGCCGGAGGTGGCTGCGCCCACGACCTGGTGTTCAATGACCGGCGCAGCCTGTTCGAGCACACGCTGAACGGTCTGGCTCACGTCGGAAAAAAATACCGTGCGCAAGGTTTCATGGCGCTGCACCAGAGTGTCGAACGCACGTTGCAGGGCCACACGGTCAAGCGCACCCGACAGGCGCAGCGCGGCAGGAATGTGATAGGCCGCGCTGTCGGGTTCCAGCTGCCAGAGGAACCACTGGCGCTCCTGGGCGTACGACAGGGCCAGCGGCTGTGTGCGATCGGCGCGGGTGATCTGCGCGACCTCGGCGCCTGCATCCCCCAATGACGCCACGAAGGCGCCCAGCACCGGTTGCTCAAACAGGCTTTTGAGTGCCACCTCGATACCCAGCGCCTGGCGCACACGGGACACCATGCGGGTCGCCAGCAGCGAATGACCGCCGAGCTCGAAGAAATGGTCCTCCAGGCCCACCTGTGGCACACCCAGCACCTCGGCCCAGATCGCGGCCACCTGCCGGGCTTTCTCACCGACCGGCGCCACATAGCGTTTTTGCAGCAGGCTGGCGTCTGGCTTGGGCAGCGCCTTGCGATCCAGCTTACCGTTCGGGGTCAGCGGCAGGCGGGCCAGGAACAGCATGTGCGCCGGCACCATATAATCCGGCAGCACCTCGCGCAGTGCGGCCTTGAACGCTTCGCGCAAGGCGCCCTGATCGGCTTCCGGCGTCAAGGTGTCGGTCACCAGATAGGCCAGCAACTGGTCATGCTCGGCCACCACCACGGCTTCGCGGATCGCACGCTGCTCACGCAGGCACGCCTCAATCTCTCCCAGTTCGATACGGAACCCACGCACCTTGACCTGATGGTCGACGCGGCCGATGTACTCGACCACGCCATCCGCGCGATAGCGCGCCAGATCGCCTGTGCGATAAAGCCGCTCACCGTTGCGCGCAAACGGATTGGGCACAAAACGCTCGGCGGTCAACGCAGCCCGGCCGTGATACCCCCGGGCCAGGCCGACACCGCCGATCAGCAGCTCACCGCTGGTGCCTACCGGGCTCGGAGTGAGCTCGGCATTGAGGATAAACAACGAGGTGTTGGCGATTGGCCGACCGACAAAGGGCACCGGCTCGACCAACTCATGGGCCGCCGACCAGATGGTGGTTTCGGTCGGGCCATACAGGTTCCACACCGCGCCCTCTTGGGCCAGCATGCGCTGGGCCAGGTCGGCCGGCAGCGCCTCGCCGCCGCACAGGCACTTGACCCCGCGCAGTAAGGCGCGGCGTTCGCTGTCCAGGAGCATGCGCCAGCTCGAGGGCGTGGCTTGCACCACACTGATCGCTTCGCGCTGTACCAGATCCAGAATCGCCTCGGGGTCCAGGGACACGTGCTTGTCGGCCAGTACCACCGTCGCACCTGTCGCCAGCGGCACGTAGAGTTCCAGGGCAAAGATATCGAACGAGAACGTCGTCAACGACAACAGCCGCGCGTCAGCGCCAATGGCCAGGGTGCTGGCCATGCCATGGGTGAAGCTGCTCAGTGCGCCATGACGCACCATCACGCCCTTGGGCTTGCCGGTGGAACCGGAGGTGTAGATCACATAGGCCAGGTGCTCGCCCGTCAGTTCGATATCGGGGTTGGCGCTGCTGTAGCGCGCATCTTCCTGTGCGTCCATGAGCAGCAATTGCTGGTCAGCCGCCAGTGGCAGGCGTTCGTGCAGGTCGCCGGCAGTCAATAGCACGCGAGCGCGGCTGTCTTCCAGCATGAAGGCCAGCCGGTCCGCCGGGAATTGCGGATCGAGCGGCACGTAGGCGCCACCGGCCTTCAGCGTCGCCAGCAAGGCCAAGACCATGTCCACCGAGCGGTCGAGGGCCACCGCCACCAGCACGTCCGGCCCGACACCCGCAGCGCGCAGGCGATGGGCCAGGCGGTTGGCGCAACAGTTCAGCTCGCCGTAACTCAGCGCCTGGCCGTTGCACACCAGGGCAATGGCGTCGGGGCGCGCTTGCGCCTGGGCCTCCAGCAACCGATGCACGCCCTCGTCCTGCGCAAACGCCATGGGCGTGTGGTTCCAGCCGTGCACCTGTTGCTGCCACTGGGCATCATCCAACAGGGGCAACTCACCGATACGGCCGCCGCAATCCTGGGCCACCCGGTGCAACAGGCGATGCCAATGGCCAAGGAAACGCTCCAGGCCAGGCGCATCAAACAAGTCAGTGGCATAGGTCAGCGACGCCTGGATACCGTCAGCCGATTCCTGGGTGTCGAGGCTGAGGTCAAACTGCGACGTCTTGCTGTCCCACTCCAGCCCTTGCACTTGCAACCCCGTTACACTGCCGCCACCGCGCTGGGTGTCGGTCTGGTGGTTGAACATCACTTGGAACAACGGGTTGTAGCTCAAGCTGCGCTCGGGCTGCAGCGCTTCCACCAACTGCTCGAACGGCAAGTCTTGATGGGCCTGGGCCTCGACCGCGCGTTGGCGGGTCTGCTGCAGCAATTCACGAAATGTCATCTGGCCGTCGATATCGGCCTTGAGAATTTGCGTGTTGACGAAAAAGCCGATCAGGCGCTCGGTCTCCACCCGATTACGGTTAGCCACCGGCACACCGATGCGGATGTCAGCCTGGTCGCTGTAGCGGTGCAGCACAGCCTGGAACGACGCCAGCAACAGCATGAAAATCGTCACACCTTCACGCTGCGCCAAGGTCTTGAGGCCTGCCACCAGAGAGGCTTCCAGGGTCAGGTCCAGCCTGGCCCCGCGGTAGCTCTGTAGCGCTGGCCGTGGACGGTCCATGGGCATTTCGAGGACCGGTTGCTCGCCGCCGAGCATGCCTTTCCAGTAACCCAATTGGCGCTCACGCTCGCCCGCCTCCATCCAGCTGCGCTGCCATAGCGCGTAGTCGGCGTACTGGATCGGCAAGGCCGGCAGTTGCAGGTCCTGACCCTGCACATAGGCGGCGTACAGTTGCACCAGCTCGTCGACCATCACCTGCATCGACCAGCCATCGGAGACGATGTGATGCTGCACCAGCACCAGCACATGCTCCTGGGGCGCCAGGCGCAGCAGCTTGACCCGCAACAGTGGACCTTGCTGCAAATCGAATGGCTGGGCGATCTCGGCTTCCACCAGCGCCTTGAGTTCGGATTCCTCGGCGTCGACCAGGGCAATATCCACCCGTACCTGATCGGCAATCACCTGCAAGGCACTGTCGCCGTCCTCCTGCAAATGCGTGCGCAGGCTTTCATGGCGCAGCACCAGTGTGTCAAAGCTGCGCTGCAACGCGGCCACGTCCAGTTGGCCGGTAAGGCGCAAGGCCCTTGGCACATGATAGGCGGTGCTCTGCGGCTCCAACTGCCACAAAAACCACTGCCGCTCCTGGGCATAAGAGAGCCGAAGAGGCTCACCTTCCTGGCGCTTGAAAACCGGGGCAATCTCAAACAGGTTGATGCCTTGCTGCTTGAGCATTACCGCCAACGCTTTCTTTTGCTGCGCCGAAAGTGACCCTACCGACTCGATTAATGCTTGCACGCCACGCCCCTCAGGAAGTCAATTTATCCAAATCTTCTGCTGATAGACGTTTGAGAGCCTCCAAGGATTTAGCCAATGCGTCCTGCACCGGCGAATTATTTGTCTGCTGGCCTGCCACATAGGCGCTGAAATCGGCCAGGGTCGGGGTGGTGAAGATCGATTTGACGTCGAATTCGGCGTGCAGCTGCTCGCGCAGGCGCACCACCACCTGAGTAGCGAGCAGCGAGTGGCCGCCCAGTTCGAAGAAGTTGTCGTTCAACCCCACGCGCGGTACCGCCAGGACTTCGGCCCAGATCGCGGCGATCTGCTGTTCCAGCTCGCTCTGCGGCGCGACATACTCCCGCGCGAGCAAACTGGCGTCCGTCTTGGGCAAGGCCTTTCGATCCAGTTTGCCGTTGGGGCTCAGAGGCATCTGCTCCAGCAGCACCCATTGGGCGGGCACCATGTAGTCCGGCAACTGCTGGGCAAGATGGGCACTGAGCACATCGCGCCAGTCGTCCCCGGCGTTTTGCAGCACCAGGTAGCCCACCAGGTATTTACCGTCGACCGCCAACACGGCAGCCTCACGGACCCACGCGTGCTCCAGCAGGCGCGCTTCGATTTCCCCCAGTTCGATGCGCAGGCCGCGCAGCTTGACTTGATGGTCGATACGCCCGGCGTATTCGATCACGCCGTCTGTGCGGTAGCGTGCCAGGTCGCCGGTACGGTACAGGCGCTCGCCCTGGATGAACGGGTGGGCGACAAAACGTTCGGCGGTGAGTGCCGGGCGGCGGTGGTAACCCCGGGCCAGGCCGATGCCGCCGAGGTACANGCACGCCGACCGGTACGGGTTCAAAGTGGCTGTCGAGGATATAGCAGCCGAGGTTGGCGATCGGGCGGCCAATTGGTACCGCATCGCGGCCTTCGTCCACGCAGGTCCAGTGGGTTACGTCGATGGCGGCTTCGGTCGGGCCGTACAGGTTGTAGAGACCGGCCTGGGGCAGCTTGGCGAAGACCTGCTGCTGGGCATCCACCGGCAACGCTTCACCACTGCACACGATGCGGTGCAGAGTATGGCAAGTCGCAACCGTCGGCTCCTGCAGGAAGGCCTGCAACATCGACGGGACAAAGTGCAGCGTGGTGACCTGCTCGGCATTGATCAGGCGCACCAGTTTGCTCGGATCGCGATGATCCCCCGGCGCGGCGACCACCAGGCGCGAGCCGGTCATCAACGGCCAGAAGAACTCCCACACCGATACGTCGAAGCTGAACGGGGTCTTTTGCAGCACCGTGTCGCTGACATCGAGGCGGTAGGCTTCCTGCATCCATTGCAGGCGATTGGCCAGGGCTGAATGGCGGTTGCCCGCCCCTTTGGGTTGGCCGGTGGAACCCGAGGTGTAGATCACGTAGGCGAGGTTTTCACCGTCCAGGGCGATGCCTGGGTTGGCGTCGCTGTAGCCCTCGAAGACAGACTCACCCAGCACCAGGGTTTCCAGGCCTTGGGGAATCGGTAGCTGTTCACGCAAGTGCGCCTGGGTCAACAGCAGTTTCACCCCGCTGTCGTCCAGCATGTAGGCCAGGCGTTCGCGCGGGTATTCCGGGTCCAGCGGCACATAGGCGCCACCGGCCTTGAGCACCGCGAGCAGACCGACGACCATGTCGATGGAACGCTCCACTGCCAGGCCCACCAGTACGTCCGGCCCTACGCCGGCCTCGATCAGGCGATGGGCCAGGCGGTTGGCGCGGCGGTTCAGCTCGGCGTAGCTCAAGCGCTGCTCGGCAAATACCAGTGCCGTGGCGTCCGGCGTGCGCGTCACCTGCTGTTCAATCAGCTGATGCACACAGTGCTGCAACGGGTAGTCCCGCGCCGTGGCGTTCCAGTCCTGTACCACTTGCCGGCGTTCGGCCACATCGAGCATCGCCAGTTCGCCCAGGCGCTGCTGGCCGTCCTCGAGCATGGCTTGAAGCAGGTTGAGCAGATGGCGGCCGTAGGTTTGCACCGTGTCCGGGTCGAAATGCGCACGCGCAAAGCTGAACTGCACCGACAGCGTGTCACCGACGTCCACCAGCACCGTCAGCGGGAAGTTGGTCTGCTCGCGGGAATCCGGCAGGCCAAAACGGATACCGCTGCCGCCACTCTGTTCCAGGGCCTTGGACACCGGGTAGTTCTCGAACACCAGGATGTTGTCGAACAGGGCTTCACCGCCCTGCCCGGCCCAGCGCTGGATATCGTACAGCCCGGTGTGTTCATGCTCGCGCAACGCCAGGTTCTGCGCCTGCACCCTTTGCAACCAGTCGGCCACGGTTTGCTCGCCCTCCACTGCGCAGATCACCGGCAGGGTATTGATGAACAGGCCAATCTGCTGCTCCACCCCCACGAGGTCTGCCGGGCGCCCGGCCACGGTGGCACCGAACGACACCACCGCCTGCCCGCTATGGCGCTGCAACAGGACCAGCCACGCCGCCTGGACCAGGGTGTTGAGCGTGACCTTATGGCTGCGGGCGAAGGCCTCGAGGCGCCCTGTCAGGGGGCGATCCAGGCTCAGCGCGTGCTCGCCATGCCCGTCCGCCGCCATGGGCTGGCTGCGGCCCAGGCGAGTCGGCGCTTGCAGTGCACTCAACTGCTCGCGCCAGAAGGTTTCGGTCGCACCGGCATCACGCTGCTGCAACCAACCGATGTAATCGCGATAGCGTCCGGCCGCTTCGGGCACTGCCACGCCGGCGTAACGTTGCAGCACTTCACCGAACAGTCGCGAATTGCTCCAACCGTCCATCAGGATGTGATGGCTTGTGTAGATCAGCTCATGGCGTTGCTCGTCGGTACGCACCAGCACCAGACGGACCAGCGGTGCCTTGGCCAGCTCAAAGCCCTGGCGACGCTGGGCTTGCTGCAGGTCTTGCAACGCCAGCTCCGGCTCCGGCATGGCGCGCCAGTCGAGAAGTTCGATGGGCAGCCGTGCCTCGCGGTACACCACCTGGCATGGCCACTCCAGCTGGCCCTCCCAGAAAAACCCGCTGCGCAGCACGTCATGGGCCTGCACCGTGGCATCCCAGGCCCGCTGGAAGCGCGCCACATCCAGGCCCTCGGCCGTCACGCGGATCTGGTTGATGTAGTCGCCGGCGGCCTGTTCGTACAGGGTGTGGAACAGCATGCCTTGCTGCATGGGCGACAAGGTGTAGATGTCGTCAATCCCATCGGCGGCCAGCGGCAAGGACTCAAGCTGCTGCTGGTTCAGGCGTGACAACGGGAAGTCCGAGGCCGTCACGCCGTGGTTGCCAGGGGTGCAGCAATGTTCCACCAATGCCGTCAGCTCACGGCTGAAGGCCTGGCTCAAGGCATCGATCTGCGACGCCTCGAACATCAGCGGGCTGAAGGTCCAGCCCATGTGCAGTTCACCGCCGAATACCTGGCCGTTGAGGGTCAGCCAGTTGCCCAGCGGCGCCTCCGGGCTCTGCTCGGCTCCGGCGCTTTCCGCTGCGAGTACAAACAAACCGTCCGGCTGGTCAAAGCTGGCGTCGATCTGGCCCAGGTAATTGAAGGTGATGCGCGGCACCGGCAATGCGCTGAATGCCTGGCGCGTGGCCTCGTCGCCGAGGTAGCGCAGCGCGCCGAAGCCCAGGCCCTTGTCCGGCACGGCGCGCAGTTGCTCCTTGATCTGCTTGATCGAGGCGCCAAGGGATTCGGCCGGGGTCAGGCGCACCGGGAACAGGCTGGTGAACCAGCCCAGGGTGCGGGTCAGGTCGATATCCTCGAACAGGTCTTCACGGCCATGGCCTTCCAGTTGGATCAGGCTGGAAGCCTGCCCGGTCCACTGGCAGATGACACGCGCCAGGGCGGTCAGCAGCAGATCGTTGATCTGGGTGCGATAGGCCGCAGGCGCCTGTTGCAGTAATTGCCGGGTGTGCTCGGCGTCCAGTCGGCTGACCACTGTCTGCGCCAGGCGGCCAGGACGCGCGCCTTGGGGATCACGGCAGGGCAGATCGGTAGGCACGCCCTGGAGCTGTTGCAGCCAGAAGTGTTTTTGCGGCTGTACCGCTTCGCTGCGGGCATGGGCCTGCAAACGCTCGGCCCAGGCCTTGAACGACGAGGTCTTGGCCGGCAACGGCTGTTGACGGTAGAGGCTTTGCAGGTCCTCGAGGAACACCCGCCAGGACACGCCGTCCACCACCAGGTGGTGCATGACCAGCAACAGGCGCTGGGAACCATCGGCCAGTTCGGCAAGCACCGCACGCAACAAGGGCCCCTGTTGCAGGTCGAGGCTGCGCTGGGCTTTTTCGCACAGCGCGGCCAGTTCGTCGGCATCCGCCACCGCGGCCTGCCACAACACCTCCGGGATGGCGGCTGCATGCTCGGCCCGCCACCCTTCGGCGGGCTGGCTGAAGCTCAGGCGCAGCCCATCATGGTGGTGGACGATGGCGTGCAAGGCCGCTTGCAGTCGATCTGCCCGCACCGGCTCGCGTGGCGTCAGCAGCAAGGACTGGTTCCAGTGGTGGCGGTCCGGCAGGTCCATCTCGAAGAACAGCTGCTGGAACGGCAGCAACGGCGTCTCGCCCTGCACCGGCCCCTGGTCAAACACCTGGGCAACCCGCAACTGCGCCACCCGCGCCAGGCTGCGCACGGTCTGGTGCTGGAACAACGCCTTGGCGGTGAAATGGATACCGGCGGCGCGGGCGCGGCTGACCACTTGGATCGAAATGATCGAATCACCGCCGCGCTCGAAGAAGTTGTCGTTCAAGCCTACCTGTTCGACGCCCAGCACCTCGGCCCAGATATCCGCGATCTGCTGCTCCAGGGCACTTTGCGGGGCCTCGTAGTGGTGGGTGGCTTCGGGTTTGGGCAGCGCCTTGCGGTCGAGTTTGCCGTTGGGGCTCAAGGGCATTTGCTCCAGCAGCATCCATTGTGCCGGGACCATGTAGTCCGGCAGGTGCTGGGCCAGGTGGGCGCCGAGGACCTCGCGCCAATCATCGCCAGCGTCCTGCAGCACCAGGTAGCCCACCAGGTATTTACCGTCGACCGCCAACACGGCAGCCTCACGGACCCACGCGTGCTCCAGCAGGCGCGCTTCGATTTCCCCCAGTTCGATGCGCAGGCCGCGCAGCTTGACTTGATGGTCGATACGCCCGGCGTATTCGATCACGCCGTCTGCGCGGTAGCGTGCCAGGTCGCCGGTACGGTACAGGCGCTCGCCCTGGATGAACGGGTGGGCGACAAAACGTTCGGCGGTGAGTGCCGGGCGACGGTGGTAACCCCGGGCCAGGCCGATGCCGCCGAGGTACAACTCGCCGAGCACACCGACCGGTACGGGTTCGAAGTGGCTGTCGAGGATGTAGCAGCCGAGGTTGGCGATCGGGCGGCCAATTGGTACCGCATCGCGGCCTTCGTCCACGCAGGTCCAGTGGGTTACGTCGATGGCGGCTTCGGTCGGGCCGTACAGGTTGTAGAGACCGGCCTGGGGCAGCTTGGCGAAGACCTGCTGCTGGGCATCCACCGGCAGGGCCTCGCCGCTGCACACGATGCGCTGCAGGCTTTGGCAGGTCGACACCGCCGGATCCTGCAGGAAGGCCTGCAGCATCGACGGCACGAAGTGCAGCGTGGTGACCTGCTGTTGATTGATCAGGTTGATCAGCCTGGCCGGATCACGGTGATCACCAGGCGCTGCGACCACCAGGCGCGAGCCGGTCATCAGGGGCCAGAAGAACTCCCACACCGACACGTCGAAGCTGAACGGGGTCTTCTGCAGCACCGTGTCGCTGGCGTCGAGGCAGTAGGCTTCCTGCATCCATTGCAGGCGGTTCAGCAATGCCGAATGACGGTTGCCTGCCCCTTTGGGCTGGCCGGTGGAGCCAGAGGTGTAGATCACGTAGGCGAGGTTTTCACCGTCCAGGGCGATGCCTGGGTTGGCGTCGCTGTAGTCCTCGAAGGCAGACTCGCCCAGCACCAGGGTTTCCAGGCCTTGGGGAATCGGCAGCTGCTCACGCAAGTGCGCCTGGGTCAGCAGCAGTTTCACCCCGCTGTCTTCCAGCATGTAGGCCAGGCGTTCGCGCGGGTATTCCGGGTCCAGCGGCACGTAGGCGCCACCGGCCTTGAGCACCGCGAGCAGACCGACGACCATGTCGATGGAACGCTCCACTGCCAGGCCCACCAGTACGTCCGGCCCTACGCCGGCCTCGATCAGGCGATGGGCCAGGCGGTTGGCGCGGCGGTTCAGCTCGGCATAACTGAGCGACACCCCATTGAAGCGCAACGCCGGTGCATCCGGCTGCGCCTGCACCTGGGCCTCGATCAAATGATGCACCCACTGCCCTTGAGGGTAGTCGCGCGCGGTGGCGTTCCATTGAGCGAGTATTTGCTCGCGCTCAGCGACGTTGAGTGTCGCCAGGTCGTGCAAGTGCAATGCAGGATTCGCCACGGCTGCCCGCAACAGGCTCAGCCAATGTTCGGCCATGCGCGCGACGGTGGCGGCGCCGAACAGGTCGGTGGCGTAGGTCAGGGACGCCCAGATCGCGTCGCCGCTTTCCTGGGTGTCCAGGCTCAGGTCGAACTGGGCGCTGTGGCTGTCCCATTCCAGGTTGGCCACGCGCAGGCCCGGCAACTGCTGCGCGGCGGCTGGGGAGTTGGCCTGGTGGTTGAACATCACCTGGAACAGCGGGTTATGGCTCAGGCTGCGCTCCGGTTGCAGGGCTTCGACCAGTTGCTCGAACGGCAAGTCCTGATGGGCCTGGGCCTCCAGCGCACGGCGCTTGGCCTGCTGCAGCAGTTGGGCGAAGCTCATGTGGCCATCGAGGTCGGCCTTGAGCACTTGGGTATTGACGAAGAAGCCGATCAGCGATTCGGTCTCGACGCGGTTGCGGTTGGCAATCGGCACGCCGATGCGAATATCCTGCTGGCCGCTGTAGCGGTACAGAAACGCCTGGAACGCGGCCAGCAACAGCATGAACATCGTCACGCCTTCGCCCTGGGCCAGGGCTTTCAACCCTGCCACCAGTGCCGGTTCCAGCGCGATGTCCAGACGCGCGCCACGGAAGCTCTGTTGCGCCGGGCGGGGTTGATCGAACGGCAATTCCAGCACCGGCTGCGTGCCGCTGAGCAATTCGCGCCAGTACGCCAGTTGACGGGCCTTCTCCCCCGCTTCCATCCAGCTGCGTTGCCACAGCGCATAGTCGGCGTACTGGATCGGCAGCGGCGCCAATGCACAGTCCTGGCCCTGGCTGTAGGCAGCATAGAGTTGCATCAACTCCTGCACCATCACACCCATCGACCAGCCATCGGAGACGATATGGTGCTGCACCAGCACCAGCACGTGCTCCTCTTCGCTCACTGCGAGCAAACTGACCCGCAGCAACGGGCCTTGCTGCAAGTCGAAGGGACGGGCGATTTCGGCTTCGACACGGGCCTTGAGCTGCGCTTCGTCGACTGCACTTTCGGCGATCTCGACCACCCCGTGGGCCAGCACCTCCTGAGTACGTGCCTCGGCGTCCAGGTGCAGGCGTGTACGCAGGCTTTCATGGCGCGCCACCAAGGTGTCGAAACTGCGCTGCAGGGCGGCCTTGTCCAGCTGGCCGCTCAGACGCAGGGCGCCGGGGACGTGATAAGCGTCACTGTCCGGGTCCAACTGCCAGAGAAACCACTGCCGTTCCTGGGCGTAGGACAACGGCAGCTTCCGGCCGTCCTCGCGGATCGAGGCAATCGGCAGCTGGGCGAAGCTCATGCCCCGGCTTTGCAGGCGCTGGTAGAACTGCTGGCGCTGTTCCAGAGGCAGGCGAAGAAAGCGCGAAACCAGATCGATATTAGGGTTGGAAAGCATGGGTCAAATCGCCTCTAGTTCGCTCAAAAAGTCACGAAGATCATCAAAGTCTTCCGCGCTGCCGGCGCGGAAGGTGGCAGCCGCCTGCACATAGGCGCGCAGCGTTTCAGTCTGGAACACTTCCACCAGCGGCACTTCCAGGCCCAGCTCGGCCTGGACCCTGGAGGTGATCTGGATGGCCAGCAAGGAGTGGCCGCCCACTTCAAAGAAGTTGTCGTTCAAGCCGACCTGCGGCAGGCGCAGCACCTCGGCCCAGATCGTGGCGATCTGCTGTTCCAGCTCGCTCTGCGGGGCCACATAGGCCTGTTGCATAAGGCTCGCATCCGGTTGCGGCAGGCCTTTGCGGTCGAGCTTGCCGTTGGGGGTCAACGGCATTTGCGCCAGGAAGATGAAATGCGCCGGGACCATGTAGTCCGGCAGGCGGGCCTTGAGTGCGCGACGCAATGCGTCACGGAACTCGGCTTCGTTGGACGGGGCGGACACCGGAACCACATAGGCCACCAGCTGTTTTCCGGTCGGGCCGTCCTGGGCCACCACCACGGTTTCACCGACGTTGTCCTGCTCACGCAGGCGCGCTTCGATTTCCCCCAGTTCGATGCGGAAACCACGGATCTTCA
>NZ_QGAA01000038.1:0-17783 GCF_005233485.1 Pseudomonas sp. CFBP13509 | reverse complement strand
GCACGTTGTCGTAGCGGTAGTTGACCTGAGTGCCATCAGCGTTGATGCGCCGACTGATCAGGTGCAACCCGTCGGCGTATTCGTAGCGGGTGACATGCCCCAGCTCATCGCGTTCGGCGGTGATTTTGCCGTAGGGGTTGTAGCTGTATTCCCGACATGCACCGCCTGGTAATACGACGCGAACCAAGCGACCCACGCTGTCCCACTGATACTGGGTCAGCGCGCCATGCTCATCCTCGCGGGCAAGCTGCCGGCCAAGATCGTCATAGCGATACCGCTTGATCCCGCCGTTGGGCAACTGCTCCTCAACCAGTTGCCCCCGCTCATTCCACACCAGCCGCTGACAACTGTGATCCGGGTACCAAACCCCAACCAGTTGCCCGTATTTGTCGTAGCTGTAATCCGTAACATGTCCGTCGGGATCGATCTTACGAATGACGTCGCCCTGGTCGTTACGCTCGTACTTCCAGACCGCCAGACCCCGCCTTACAACCCGTACGAAGCCATTGTCATGCTCGTAGGTTGTTGGCTCATCATCCCCGGGAAACAACGCCACCAAACGTCCGGCTTCGTCATACTGATACGCCGTCACCGCGCCCAGCGGGTTCTGCTCAACCGTCAGCCGGCCCTTGTCATCGTAGGATTTGAAGTGCTGTGCACCATCCGGATCAATCCGCTGCATCAGCCGCGCCCGGTCGTCATGGACATACACTTCCTGACTGCCATCGGCGTTGTGCAGCGTGACACGGCCGTCGTTCCCCCAGGCATACCGCGTATCCATCTGGGAAAAACTGGCCCAATGCCGAACACATCGCGCAGCCTTGCCCGCCCGTTCCCATTCCCAAAAGAAACTCGCCCCACCGGCCAGTCCACGCTCAAGAATCACGTGCTGACCGTCGTACCGATAAACCTCGCTTTCACCTACCGCATTGGTCGCCGAAACCAGCCGGCCAGCGTCGTCATAGGCGTAGGAAACAATGCTCTGCTCAGTAATCCAGACATACGGACCACGGTCTTCGGCCCGCTGCACCTGGTAGTCCACCGCGACGATGCGGCCCGACGCATAGCGCAGGAACAGCGCACACCCCGCACCGTTATCCAGCCGCTCGATACGCCCCAGAAAATCCCGAGCAATCCGCAACCGGTTGTCGTACGCGTCGCTGATCGAGACCAGCACACCGTCGCGAAAGTGATAAAACCGCGACGCCTGGGCCAGCACCAGTTCATCCGGCGACGCGCCCAAATAGATCGCGGCTTCGGCCAAACTATTGGTGATTGCTGGCCGAGCAACAGTCGGCATCGGAAACGAAGTACTGCGGTTCTCATGGTCCGTCCACACCACCGAATCGCCCGACACCGCAAGCCGATGCGCCAGCGAATGACTCCAGCCAAACCCCAACCCGCCATCCACTTCCACCGCACTGGTGCGATATAACCGTGTCCACTCGAACGGCAAGATTCCATCCAACGTGCCGTCGGTGAGAGTGAGCAATTCCTCGCCGGTCACCATCGACACCGGGCAGCCGTTGGTGACGGTCTTATCCGAAGGGGCCGCCGCATCCCCGTTCGGGTTCTTCCCTGAAACGGGCACATCATCGACAGGCTCCTGCCTGACCAACACCGTCTGCTGAGTCTTCCTGCGAACCGCCGGCACCGGGTTCGAAACCACATGCTCCCCCGCCTTCAACGGCGCAACCGGGATGGTCTTGATCGACGTCGCAGGGCCACCCAGCAGAACCGGTTTGGCGAGCTCGACATGCTCATCCATGGGCGATTTTCCGAACTGCCCAGCCATGCGTTCCAACCATCGGCGCGCACGTTGAGACTTGATGCCGCCCAGCACGTTGGTACTTATTCGAACCGCCATCCCCATCCCGGCAGTGGCGAGACACAGCAACAAGTTGATCAATACGTCGGCGCTGATTTCCCCGAGCAACTCGTTCATATAGGGCGGTGGCAACAGACGCATCCAGCTGACCATTGCCGACAGATAGATGAACAGCAGCGGCTCGTCGCTGAGCACCAACAAGCCCTTGGCGAGGGCGTCGGCGCCGAGGCTCAGCAGCTTTTCAAGTTCGTCCGCTGACAGGTAGTGCAACAGTTGTTCGGCATAAGCCAGCGGGTCGCCAAGCCACTGAAACAGCTGCTTGACAGTGTCCCAGAGTGAATAAAGCGCTTCGCCGAAGCCGCGGGCATAGGCTTGATGCAGGGCGAGGTAGCGCTTGGGGAAGCTGGCTTCGGAGTAACCCTTCCACAACGGTTCGAAGGTGGTCTCCCATTCACTGCGCAACCAACTGTCCAGCGGGGCGATAACCGACTGATAAGAGGCATACAGCGCCTTGAAATGGTCTTTGGAGACGTTGGGGTAGAAGCTGACCCGGTACTGCTGGTTGCGATCACACTCGGTGATTTCGAGGATGCCGCTGGGGCCGATGGTCTTGTGGATCGGCTCGCCCAGGGGGCCGCCCTCTGGATCGATGCGTTGCACCATCACGGGCGTATTGCCAATGGGCACGAACCGAGCGCTCTGGAACATATGCACCAGGGTCAACGTGCCGTTTGCCTGGCACATTGCGGTCGTGCTGCTGGGAAGGATGGCGCGGTTGATCGGCGCGACGAGCGCCACTTCATCCCCGACCTTGAAGACCTGTTCGATATCCAGGGCCGAAAAGCTAAAGAAGCTTTCCGCCCAGGTCTCGTAGGTATTGAGGCAGCGCCCGAAGTCGCTGAGAACGGATTCGACGTCCCGCGTCTTTGAATCCATGGCGGCCAGCACCAGGTAGCCAATGGCTTGGCGGGTCACCTCGATCATGAAACAGCCCCTTCAACCGGGGCTTTAACGAAAACCACCATCTGCAATCCCTCGCACTGTGTATTCAGGCGAGGGACTTTGCAGCGGTTTTCAGGGCAGGGGAGTAGCGCTTATCCGGCGCTTACGTGGGGCGTTTCGACAATTTTTGTCTTCTCCCGCCCCAGCACCAGGCTGCACAGCGCCGGCAGAAACAACAGCGTCAACACCGTGCCCACCACCACCCCGCCAATCAGCACGAATGCCAGGGACGACCAGAACACCGACAACGTCAGCGGAATAAACGCCAGCGCCGCCGCCAGCGCGGTCAATATCACCGGCCGCGCGCGCCGCACCGTGGCCTCGACAATCGCCGCGTGGATCGCCATGCCATGCTCCTGGTTCTGGCGGATCTGGTCGGTAAAGATCAACGTGTTGCGCATCAGGATCCCGCCGATCCCGATCAAGCCCAGGATCGCGTTGAACCCGAACGGCTGGTTGAACAGCAGCAAGGTCGGCACCGCGCCAATCAAGCCCAGCGGCGCGGTGGCGAAGACCATGAACATCACGCCGAAGGAACGCACCTGGAACATGATCACCGTGAGGGTCAGCAGGATCATGATCGGGAACAGCGCCGCCAGCGCAACGTTGGCCTTGGCGCTTTCTTCCACCGGGCCGCCGATGTCGATCCGGTAACCGGCCGGCAGCCGGGCGATCAGCGGTTGCAGGTCTTTGTACACGGCCATTTCCACGTCGGGCGGTTGCACGCCGTCGATGATGTCGGCACGCACTTCCACGGTGCTCGCGCGGTTGCGGCGCTTGAGGATCGGCTCTTCCATCACCGCCTGGAACTGCCCGACCTGGGCCAGGGGCACCGACGTGCCGGCGCTGTTGGTCAGGGTCATGTTGTTGAGGTTGCCGAGGTTCTCGCGCTGGTTGCCCTGGGCGCGGGCGACCACGGACACGGTGCGGTTGCCCTCACGCACTTCGGTGATCGGGTTGCCGCTGAGCAAGGCGTTGAGCTGGGATTTGACCTCGTTGGGGGTAAAGCCGAGCAGGCGCAGGCGGTCTTGATCCAGCACCAGGCGATAACCGCTGGTGCGCTCGCCCCAATCGAGAAAGGCGTCCTTGGTCAGCGCGTTGGCGGCAACGACCTTGCGCACGTCCTCGGACACGCCGCGCAGCACCTCCACATTCGGGCCGGACACACGGAACACCACGGGGAAGGGCACCGGCGGGCCGAACAGCAACTGGGTGACCCGCACCCGCGCCGCCGGAAACTCACCGGCCGCAATTCGCTCACGCATGCGCAGCTTCAAGGCGTCACGGGCGTGGGAGTCCGGCGTCTGCACGATCAGCTTGGCAAACGCCGGGTCCGGCATTTCGGGGTTCAGCGACAGGAAGAAACGCGGTGCACCACCGCCCACATAGGTGTCGACCATGCTGGTCTGCGGCTCTTGCAGCAGCGCCTTTTCCAACTGCGCCGCCACCGCCTCGGTGCTCTTGAAGGCACTGCCGGGCGGCATATACACCTCAAGAATCAGCTCGGAACGGTCGGAGTTGGGGAAGAACTGTTTCTTCACCACGGCCATGCTCAGTACGCACAGTACAAAGGCAGCGATCACCAACCCGGTCACCAGCCAACGCCTGCGTACGCAGGCTTCGACCAAATCACGCAGTTTCTGGTAATAGCGCCCGGCGTAAATCGCGTCGTGGCCACCGGGCACCGGTTTGATCTGCGGCAGCAACTTCACACCCAGGTACGGCGTGAACACCACCGCCACCAGCCAGGACGAGATCAGCGCAAAGCCGACGATCCAGAAGATATTGCCGGCGTATTCCCCCGCGCCGGACCGTGCAAACCCCACCGGCAGAAAGCCGATGATCGTCACCAGCGTACCGGTGAGCATCGGCGCCGCCGTGGAGCTCCAGGCGAAGGTGGCCGCATGAATCCGGTCAAAACCTTCCTCCAGCTTCACCACCATCATTTCAATGGCGATGATTGCGTCATCCACCAGCAGGCCCAGGGAAATGATCAGTGCGCCCAGGGTAATGCGGTCGAACTCACGGCCGGTGAGCAGCATGATCACAAACACCACCGACAAGGTCAGCGGCACCGCAGCCGCCACCACCAGGCCGACGCGAAAGCCCAACGCCAACAGGCTGATGAGCATCACCACCGCCAGGGCGACGAAGAATTTGAGCATGAATTCATTCACCGCCAGGCTGATGTTTTTCGCCTGGTCGGAGACTTTGGCGAAGTTCACACCCAACGGCAGGTCCGCCTGGATCCGGGCTTCCTCGGCCTTGAGGCTTTTGTCCAGTTCCAGACCGTTCCAGTGTTTTTCCATGATCACGCCGAGCATCAGTGCCGGGTCGCCCTGGTGGCGGATGCGGTAGCTCGGCGGGTCTTCATAACCGCGGCTGACGCTGGCCACATCAGCAATGCGCAGCACGCGACCGTTGACTTCCAGGGGTACGTTTTCGATCAGCGACAGGCTGTCGAACGCGCCGTCCACACGGATATAGGCGCGGGCGCCTGCGGTTTCGACAAAACCTGACGGGGCCACGGCGTTCTGCGCGGCGAGGGCAGCGAAGATCTGCTCCGGCTTGATCCCCAGGGTCGCCAGGCGCTCATAGGAGAACTCGACAAAAATCCGCTGGGCCTGCTCGCCGAGGATATTGACCTTCTTCACCCCCGGCAGGTTGAGCAGGCCCTGGCGCAACTCCTCGGCCATCTGCACCTGTTGCCGATGGGGCAAGTGCTCGGCCTCCAGGGCGTACAGGGCGAAGTACACATCGGAATATTCATCGTTGAAGAACGGCCCGATCACCCCACTGGGCAGCCTCGCGGCTTCATCGCTGAGTTTTTTGCGCGTCTGGTAGAACAGCTCCTGGATTTCGCTGGGGCGCGTGGACTCCTTGTAGGTCATGCGCATCGACACAAAGCCTGGCTGGGCGATGGTCTCGACGCGGTCGTAGTAGTCCAGTTCCTGCAGGCGCTTCTCCAGGCGGTCGGCCACCTGCTCCTGCATCTCCTGGGCAGTGGCGCCGGGCCAGGCGGCGGTAATGGTCATGACCTTGACGGTAAACGAGGGGTCTTCGGCGCGTCCCAGTTTGCCGAACGAGAAGATCCCGGCGGCGAGGATCGCAATGATCAAAAACAGCGTGACTGCGCGGTGCTTGACCGCCAGTTCCGAGAGGTTGATGCCGCGCATGCTCATTGGTCCTGTTTGCGGTTGAGGGCCAGCACCTGGGCGGGCAACAGGCGCACCGCGTCGCCGCCGTGCAACAGGTGCGCACCGAGGGCGACGACGACCTGGCCGGGGTTCACGCCGCTGTCGAGCAGGGCGTCTTCCTGGCCAAGGCTGGCGACCGAGACCTGGGCGAAGCTGACCTTGTCATCCGCGCCGATCAGCCACACACCGGTGCCTTGCCCTGCATCGTGCAAGGCGCCGATCGGTACTCGGGTTTGTTGTGCCTGGCCGTCGCCTTGCAGGCGCACGGTGATGGTCGAGCCGAGGGCGAAGCGCTCGACGTTACCGTGCAGCACATAACGGGCGCGGTAGGTGCGGGTGGTGGGATCGGCGCTGGCCGACAGTTCGCGCAAGGTCGCCGTCACCGCCTGGTCCGGGGCGCCGAAGGGGAAGGCCAGGGCTTTTTGCGCGGCCTGGTCGCGCTGGTTTTCCGGCAGGTTGACGATGGCTTCGCGGGCACCGTCATGGGCCAGGCGCGCGACGATTTGCCCTTCGGCGACCACTTGGCCGCGGTCCACCCGCACGTCGGTGATGATGCCGTCGCCATCGGCCTTGAGCACCGAATAAGTGCGGCGGTTCTCGATCTGACTGGCGTCGGATTGCGCCGCGGCCAACTCGGCCTCGGCCACGCGCAAGTTAGTCGCCGACTGGTCGAAGATCTGTCGTGACACGGCACCGGTACTGGCCAGGCGCTGGTAGCGGTTTTCATCGTCACGGCGCTGACGCAGTTGTGCCTGGGCGGCGTTGACGCGGTTTTTCGCCGAACGCAGGGCCAGCTCGAAGTCGCCGATGTCGAGCACCAGCAGGGTGTCGCCACGGGAAACGTGCTGGCCGGGGTCGACCTTGCGTTCGATGACCTTGCCGCTGACCCGGAAGCCCAGGTCGCTTTCCGTACGCGCAGCCACCACGCCGGTATAGGCGCTTTGCTGAGTGCCGGCGGCTTCGACCTTGGCGGCGAGTACCGGACGCGGTTGCGGCGCTTGGGCGGCGGTGTCGGCCTGGCTGTTGCAGCCGCTGAGGATGATCAACAGGGCCAGGGGCGTGAGAAGACGCGAGGGGAGAGGGATCATGTCGGGCTCCGGGGATTACCATTGGGCAAAAAATTATGGACATAATTTTTTACGCATATTATGGTCGAAATATAAATAAAACCAGCCCCGGATAATCCCCATGTCAAACGCCCCGGCCCCATCGCGAAGCTTGTTGTTTTTACTGGTGGCCTTGACGGCGCTGGGTGAAGTCTCGACCCAATTGATCATTCCAGGCTTGGGTCTGATCGAGCACGCCCTGTTGGCGCCACCGGGGTCGGCACTGATGGCCCTGTCGGCGTTCGTGGCCGCCTTTGGCCTGGGGCAACTGCTGTTCGGCCCGCTGTCGGACCGCATCGGCCGCCGTCCGGTGCTGCTCGGCGGGCTGTTGCTGTATGTGCTGGCGACCGTGTCGATGCTGCTGGTCAATGACATCCAGCAATTTATCGCCGCTCGCGTCGTGCAAGGCCTCGGCGCCTGCGCTGCGCTGGTACTGGCGCGTACCGTGGTGCGTGACGTGTGGAAGGCCGAGGCGGGGCCGGCGCTGGCGCTGACCATGATCGGCATGCTGTACGCCATCGTCGTCGCACCGATGGTCGGCGGCCTGCTGATCAAGCTGCTGGGCTGGCGTGCGCCGATCCTGCTGGCACTGGTGATTGGCAGTGGGGTGCTGCTGCTGGCGCTGCTGTTCTTTCGCGAGAGCAACCACTTCCTCGACCCCAAGGCCGGCCACTGGCGCACCCTCGGCGGGCAATACCTGGACCTGCTCAAGGGCCGCCAGTACCGCGCGTTCGCCGTGGCGCTGGCGTGTACCTATGGCGCCATGTTCGCGGTGATCGCCGGTTCCTCGGCGGTGTATATCAATCTGTTGGGCTTGAGCAGCCTGGAGTACGGCATCAATTTTGGCCTGATCGTGTCGATGCTGATCATCGGTTCCACCTACACCCGACGCAACATCCAGCGCCTGGGGCCGCAACGGATTGTGGCGATGGGCGCGACGCTGGTAGCCATGGGCGGTATTGCCGCACTGGTGATTTATGCGTTGTTTGGCCTGTCGGTGCTGGGCCTGGATATTCCCATTGCGCTGGCGACCCTCGGCGGCGGCCTGGTATTGCCCGGGTCTGTGACCGGAGGGGTCATGCCCAACGCTCACCGTGCCGGTTTGGCGGCGGGCTTGATGGGCTTTGCGCAGATGTTCGGCGCGACCTGCAGCGGCCTGTTACTGAGCCATCTGCGCGACGGCAGTGCAACACCGATGATCGTGATCCAGGCGTGTTTTGCCGTGACGGCTTTCGTGGCCTTCCATCTGTTGCGTGAGCGCCGTACCGCAGAGGTCGCGGCGGCTTGAGCTGTCATACTTTGTCCAAGTTATTCGGGGCTGGATGATTACGATTCTCTTTTGAGTCTAATCCGAAGGTCTTCGCCCATGCTGCCTGCTTTTCGTTTCTCGCCCCTGGCCCTGCTGGTTGCCGCCAGTCTTCATGCCCACGCCGATGAGCCTGTTGCACTGGAACTCAATGATGTAGTGGTGACTGCATCCGGTTTTGCGCAAAGTGCGGAAGACGCACCGGCCTCGGTCACCGTGATCGATGGCGAGGCGCTGCGTCGCAAGTCCTACCGCGACCTCGGCGACGCGGTTAAAGATGTGGAAGGCGTGACCGTCAACGGCGGTGCGAATGAAACCGACATCTCCATCCGGGGCATGCCGGCCGACTACACCCTGATCATGGTCGACGGCAAGCGCCAGAGTGCGCGGGAATCGCGGGTCAACGGCAACAGTGGCTACGAACAGAGCTTTGTGCCACCCGCCGCGGCCATCGAGCGGATTGAAGTGGTGCGCGGGCCGATGTCGTCACTGTACGGCTCGGATGCCATCGGCGGGGTGATCAACGTGATTACGCGCAAGGTCTCACCGACCTGGGGCGGCTCCATCGGGTATGACTACTCGGCGCGTCAGCACAGCGACCAGGGTAATGCACGCCAGACCCAGTTCTACCTCAGTGGTCCGCTCAAGGAAGATTTCCTCGGTTTGCAGGTGTGGGGCCGCTACCTGGATCGCCAGGCCGATGACGACATCGAGCAAACCAATGGCTTCAGCAAGGCTGACCACCGCGACCTCACCGCGCGCCTGGCCTTCACCCCCACTATCGACCACGACATCCTGCTGGAAGCTGGCGCCACGCGCTTGAAGAATGGCGACGGCATGAGCGCCAACTGGGCCACCCGCGAACAGGAAAACAACCGCGATCACTGGTCGCTGTCCCACCAGGGCCGCTGGGGCTGGGCCACCTCGGACATTGCCTTGTCCCAGGAAACCTCCAGCCGTGAAGGCAAGGCGACACCGGCGCAGACTGACATCTACGGGCGCAAACCCGAGATCAAGAACAGCGTGTTTGACGCCAAGCTGGTGGTGCCCACCGCCCATAACGTCAGCACCGTGGGCGTGCAATGGAATAAAAGCGAGCTCACCGACTGGAACCAGGGCCTCGGTGACCGCGTCGACTATAAATTCTCGGTGGTGCAAAAAGCCCTGTTCGCGGAAAACGAGTGGTCGATGACCGACAGCTTCGCCCTGACCACCGGCCTGCGCCTGGATGAGCACGAAGAGTACGGCGCCCACCTCAGCCCGCGGGTCTACGGGGTGTGGCGCGCCACCGAGCAGTGGACGTTCAAGGGCGGTGTTGCACGTGGCTTTAAGGCCCCCGAGCTGCGTGCGGTCGTCGAGGATTACGCCTACCTGCGCCGCAACCGCTTCGTGATGTTCGGCAACCCGGACCTCAAGCCCGAGACCAGCACCAACTATGAAGTCTCGGCGCTGTGGAGCAACCGCGACAACCTGTCCGGCGGCGTGACGCTGTTCTACAACGACTTCCAGGACAAGCTTTCCACCGTCACCACCGACCGGCGCTGGAACGGCTACACCATCATGGAGCGGGTCAACGTCGACAAGGCGATCATCCAGGGCGTTGAGCTCAACGGCCAATGGGACATCAACCCCAGCGTGCTGCTCAAAGCCAACTACACCTACACTGACTCCGAGCAGAAAAGCGGCGCCAACAAAGGCGCGCCCCTGGCCCTCACCCCTGAGCAAAAAGCCAATGTGCGTACCGAGTGGACCATTAACGATCGCACCCAGGCCTGGGCTTCGCTGAGCTACTACGGCGAGGAAACCGGCAACACCATCACCACCGACGAACCGGCGCCGGGCTACACCACCGCCGACCTGGGCGGCTCCTATGACGTGAGCGATTCGTTGACCCTCAACGCCTCCCTGAACAACCTCACCGACAAGCGCCTGGACGATGAAACCTATGGCACGGTGAACTACGGCCGCACCCTGTGGATGGGCGCCACGCTCAACTTCTAGAGCGCGGTGGGCAATCGCACCACCGCGCACAGGCCGGCCGGTGGGCGATTCTCCAAGACCAGTTCACCGCCATGGGCCTGGATGCACGACCGTGCAATCGCCAGGCCCAGCCCCACGCCGCCGTCACTGACACCCCGTTGTACGAAGGGCTCGAAGACTTTGCTCAACCACGCCTCGGGTAGACCTTGGCCGTGGTCGAGAATCTCGATGCGCAGCCAGCCGTTGTCCTCGCGAACCAGGCTCAGGTCGGCATCGCCGGCATGGCGCAGGGCGTTGTCAATCAGGTTGGTCAGTGCACGTTTGAGCGCCAGCGGGCGGCAGGTCAGCAGCAAGGGCGGTGCGCCGGCCCAGGTGACGGGCTGCTGAAGGCGTTGGTAACGCTTGGCCAGGTCATCCAGCAGGTCGTTCAATGAAGTCGTAGCGGTAGGTTCCTGCACCGTGTCATCGCGCACGAAATTCAGGGTTTCACGCACCATGGCACTCAATTCCGCGAGGCTTTCGAGCATGTCATCGCGGGCTGCGCCGGGCTCCAGCAATTCCACTTGCAGGCGCAGTTCTGTGATCGGCGTATTCAAGTCATGGCTGACCGCTGCGAGCATCCGCGTGCGGCCTTCGACATGCCGTGCGAGGTTGGCCTGCATGGTGTTGAAGGCGGCAGTGAGGTCGCGGGCTTCCTGTGGGCCGGTTTCCGGCAGCGGGGCGATCCATTCACCGCGGCTGACGCGCTCGGTGGCCTTGGCCAGGGTCTTGATCGGGCGCACCACGCGGGCAATGAAAAACATCACGATCAGCAGCACCGGCAGGGTCGTCACCGGCAGGCTGTAGGCCAGGACGCGACCCCATTCATAGGCGCCGGCGGGGTATTGCACGGCATTCAGGTAGGTACCGTTGGGCAGCGGCACGCTGCTGCGCAGGCGCAACGGCGCCCAGCCGGCGGGGCTGAACACATGGGTGCGGGCGTCGGCGCCGCTGATGCGTTCCAACTGCATGCCGATGGCGGCGCTGTTATCCAGCTGTAATTGGTGGCGCAGCTCGTTGGCCAGGCGCTGTTCTTCCGGGCGTTGCGCAAACGGCGCCACCTCCGGCGTGGGGCCGATCCAGAAGCGCGTGTCGTCGGTGCTCATGCCGGCCAGCAGGTGCGCGGTTTCACTCGAGGTCAGGTCGATTGCCGTGTGATGGGCAATCCCCAGGCGTTCCAGGCTGAAACTGCGCGACAGCGGGTGGATCAGGCTGCCGGTGCGCTGCAGAAACAACATCGCAATGGCGTTCGACGCCAGCAGTGCCAGCAGCAACAACAGGCTCAACTGCCGTGCCAGGGTCCGCGGCCACAGCCGGTTCAGGGCGTGCATTCGCTGACCTCGGCGGCCAATAGATAACCGCCGCCCCAGATGGTGCGTAACAGTTCCGGGGTGGCATCGCCCTGGGCCAGCTTGCGGCGCAGGCGGCTGACTTGCCGGTCGATGGCGCGGTCGCTGACATCGCTGTCGGCGGCGGCGGTGAGGTCGATCAAGCGTTCGCGGGGCAACAGGGTGTTGGGGTGGGCGAGGAACACTTGCAACAGCCGGCTTTCGGCAGTGCTGAGCTGGATGGCCGGGCTGCCGTCGCGGCGCAAGGTGGCACTGGTCACACTGAAGTGCCAGCCGGCAAACTCATAGGCCCGTGCGCCAGTGCCGGGCGCGGTGGGGCCGGTCGCGCGGCCCTGACGGCGCAGCACGCTGTTGATACGCGCCACCAGCTCCCGGGGCTCGAACGGCTTGGTGACGTAATCGTCGGCACCCAGGTCCAGGCCGCGTATGCGGTCGGCGGCAGTGTCGCGGGCGGTCAGCAGGATCACCGGGGTGTTGCTGCGCCGATGCAACTGGTTGCACAACTCAAAGCCATCGCCATCCGGCAGCAGCACGTCGAGCACCACCACATCGAACGCCTGGGTCTTGAGCAATTGCCACATGCCGGCCGCGTCTTCAGCGGTGCGCACCTCAAAGGTGTAACGTCGCAGGTACGTGGCCAAGGGTTCACGAATCTTGCGGTGGTCATCCACCACCAGTACGCGCGGTGCGGCAGGCGCAGGGGCAAACGGCATTGCAGCCCTCGAGGGTTGAGCGGGAGAGGGCGGATATTACTACGAGTCATTATCATTAACGCTGTTTTTGTGAGGCTGCAGTCGTAGATCGTCCTGCCGGTAGGACGATCAAGGTTATTTTTACCGTCTAGCGCCGAATTGCTGCGAGTTTTAAGGTGTATGCACTTTGGAGGACTACCATGAAAAAACTCATCGGCATCTACACCAGCCCTCGCGCCCATTGGGTCGGCGACGGCTTTCCCGTGCGTACGCTGTTTTCCTACGACTCGATGGGCAAGCACATCAGCCCATTCCTGCTCC
This sequence comes from Pseudomonas sp. CFBP13509, assembly GCF_005233485.1. Classification (NCBI taxonomy): domain Bacteria; kingdom Pseudomonadati; phylum Pseudomonadota; class Gammaproteobacteria; order Pseudomonadales; family Pseudomonadaceae; genus Pseudomonas; species Pseudomonas sp. CFBP13509. The sequence continues at coordinate 4,963 of NZ_QGAA01000038.1, read as the reverse complement.
TGGACCACGCCGGGCCGGCCGATTTCAACCCGACAGACCAGCGTCGCGGCGTCGGCCAGCACCCCCATCGCGGTTTTGAAACCGTGACCATCGTCTACGATGGCGAAGTCGAACACCGCGATTCCACCGGCGCCGGCGGCAAAATCGGCCCGGGCGATGTGCAATGGATGACCGCCGCCAAGGGCATCCTCCACGAGGAGTTCCACTCCGCCGCCTTCGCCCGCAGCGGCGGTGCGTTGGAGATGGTGCAACTGTGGGTCAACCTGCCCGCCAAGGACAAAATGGCCGACGCGGGCTACCAGACCATCGTCGACGGCGATATCCCCGTGCTGCCCCTGGCCAACGACGCCGGCCACCTGCGCCTGATCGCCGGTGAATTCGCCGGCACCCAGGGACCGGCGCGCACCTTCACGCCGATCGATGTGTGGGACCTGCGCCTCAACGCCGGCAAGCCCGTCACCCTCGACCTGCACGCCGGGCGCAACACTGCCCTGGTGATCCTGCGCGGCACGGTGCTGGTCAATGGCGAAGACGTCGCACGCCAAGGCCAACTGGCGTTGTTCGACCGCGATGGCCGCCAACTCATCCTGGAGGCCAACGACGACGCCAAGGTCCTGCTGCTCAGCGGCGAACCGATTGACGAGCCTATCGTTGGGCATGGACCGTTTGTGATGAATACCGAGCAGGAGATTCACCAGGCGTTTGCGGATTTCCAATCGGGTAAGTTTGGGCGGATGCAGGCCTGACGGATCACCTGAAAACCTGTGGATGCAGGTTTTCAGGGGTGAGTTGAGTGGTGGTGGCAAGCCGACTTGTTGTGGTGAGCGGGCTTGCCCCGCGCTGGGCTGCGCAGCAGCCCCAATAAACTCGACGCGGTTTTCCAGACGTTCCGAGGCAGATGGTTTCAGGGCCGCTTCGCGCCCCAGCGCGGGGCAAGCCCGCTCACCACAACAAGCCCGTTCACCACCGTTGCGCAGCAATACATTTTGTTTGCGCAACCCCCATTTCATGCGATCTTCCCGTCATTCGCCCTGGAGTCGCCTGGATGCCCTCATTTATCGCTGATCACCCGATGTTGTGCGCCGTGGCGCTGATCTTTATCGACATCGCCGTGTGGCGCCTGATCTCTGCCGACCTGGCCAATTGGAAGCTGGCTGCGCGGTTGGCGATTTTTGCCGTGTTCAGTGCCGTGCTGTTCAACGACGGCATGAACCCCATGCAACTTGCGCCCTATGCCGACAGTACCGCCTTGCACCTGGCCGCCACGGCCTTGCAGATCGGCTGGTGGCTGTTTGCGGCGCGCACGCTGACGGTGTTGCTGGGCGCGGTGATGATGCAGCGGGTGGGCCACACCGGGCGGTTGTTGCAGGACTTGATGGGCGCGGTGATTTTCCTCATCGCGATCATCGCCGCCATGGCCTACGTGCTCGACCTGCCGGTCAAGGGAGTGCTGGCCACCTCCGGTGCGGTGGCGATCATCGTCGGCCTGGCGTTGCAAAGTACCCTGAGCGATGTGTTTTCCGGGATCGTGCTCAACACCACCAAGCCTTATCAGATCGACGACTGGATCTCCATCGACGGTACCGAAGGGCGGGTCACCGACATCGACTGGCGTGCCACGCGCCTGCAAACCTCCCAGGGCAGCCTGGCGGTGATTCCCAACTCCCTGGCGGCCAAGGCCAAGATCATCAACTTTTCGCGCCCGGCGGATATGTTCGGCCTGGCGGTCAGCCTGCAGGTCAGCCCCCATGCGCGCCCGCAAACCGTGATCGAGGCGCTGGAGCGTGCGATGCAGGGGTGTCGGCCACTGTTGGCCAAGCCGGCGCCGAGCGTGGCGTTCAAGACCTCTGCCAGTGGCGGCGTGGAGTATGAAATCAGCGGCTTCGTGCCAGCCATGGCCCTCAAGCGCGAGGTGCGCAACCAGCTCTATGACCTGGCGTTCCGGCACCTGCAAGCGGCGGGCGTGGCTGTGCTGTCCGCCACCGAAAGCAGCGCGCCGCCGGCCATGTCCGCCGCGCGGGCGTTGCTGGAGCGTTCATCGATTTTCTCCACCCTGCGCCAGGAAGAGAAAGACACCTTCAGCCAGAACATGACCCTGCACACCTACCGCGCCGGCGAGATGATCCTGCCGGCGGGGGAGGTCAGTGATCATTTGTTTATCGTCGAGTCCGGCGTGGTCTCGGTGATGTTGACCAAGGGCGGCCATGTATTCGAAGCCGGGCGCATGGGGCCGGGAGAAGTGATTGGCGAGGCCGGGATCCTGTCCGACCAGGCCGTGCTGGCGGACTTTTCCGCCAAGACGTTCTGCACGCTGTACCGCATCGAGAACGAATACCTGAAACCGTGCCTGGACGCGCGCCGCGACATTAGCGAGGCGATGAAGGCACTCTTGGAATTCCGCCTGCATGCCGCCCAGGTCCTGACCCAGGACGCGCCGGTGGTGCCGGTGAAGAAGGGCTTTTTGCAGTGGCTGCGCAAGCGCGGTCTGTGAGAGGCGAGGGCCTGGAAGTCCTGTACTCGAGGTCGAATGATCGCCAATGTGGGTTTTCTTGACTGTCTCTGACCACGTGAGGGCTCGACCTTGATTCGACTCACCGACTACATCGCCAACCTTGCTCAATCCCCCCTGGCCCCGTGGGCCGGCCTGGCGCCCTGGGCCCTGGTCGCCCAGGCGCCGGCCGTTGTTCGCCAGATGCTCGCCGAACTGCCGGCCGACGAGTACAGCGTGAAGGACGAAGTCGCCATCCACCGTACCGCCATCGTCGAACCCGGTGCCTTGCTCAAGCCGCCCCTGATCATCGGCGCCCATTGCTTTATCGCCAGCGGCTCGCTGCTGCGGGGTGGTTGCTGGGTGGATGAGCACTGCATCATCGGCCCCGGCGCCGAACTGAAAACCACCTTCATGTTCAGTGGCAGCAAGCTGGCCCACTTCAACTTTGTCGGTGATTCAGTGCTGGGCCATGGGGTCAACCTCGAGGCGGGAAGTATCGTCGCCAACTACCGCAACGAGCGGGACGACAAGGAAGTGCTGGTACGGGTTGACGGGGTATTGCAGCGCAGCGGCTGCGACAAGTTTGGCGCGTTGCTGGGGGATCAATGTCGGATCGGCGCTAACGCGGTGCTGGCGCCTGGGGCGCTGTTGGTGCCAGGCAGTGTCGTGGGGCGTGGGCACGTGTTTGATGCCGAGGCGTCCGTATAAACGCGAAGTTGAAAAGATCATGGTGTCCCGGCACGATATTAAATAGAATGAATCTCATTTGAGACTCAATCGCGCCGTGCAGGTTGTTGCCATGAATGATGCTGTTGTCCCCACGCACGCTCCTGAACTGACGCTATCGAGCTTGTACCGTGACCATCGCAGTTGGCTGGAAAGCTGGCTGCGGCGACGCCTGGGCAATGCCTGGGATGCGGCCGACCTGAGCCAGGATACGTTCCTGCGGGTGCTTGCCAGTGCGCAGCCGATTGCGCAGATGCAGGAACCCCGGGCGTACCTGGTGACAGTGGGCAAGCGCCTGCTGGTGAATTTCCATCAGCGCCGCAGCCTCGAACAGGCGTATCTGAATGCCCTGGCTACCTTGCCCGACACCTGTGTGCCGTCGCCCGAACAGCGCTGGCTGGTGCTGGAAACCCTGCAAGCCCTGGATGAATTGCTCGACGGCTTGCCCGTGCTGGTGCGCCGTGCGTTTCTATGGAGCCAGCTGGAAGGCCTGGGTTACCGCGAGATTGCCGAGCGCCTTGACGTGTCCGAACGTACGGTGAAGCGCTACATGGCCCAGGCCTACGAGCATTGCCTGCTGGTGGAGCTGTGAGCCGCGACGTCGCGCGCGCCGCCGCCCAGTGGCTGGCGCTGCTCGAATCCGGCGCGGCCACCGAGCGTGATCACGCCGCCTTGCAGCACTGGCGCGACAGCCATCCCCAGCATGAACAGACCTGGCAAAGAGCCCAAACCCTGCGCCAGCGTTTCAGCGATTTGCCCCAGGCGCTCGCCATGGCCAGTCTCGACCGCCCGCAACCGGGGCGACGTGCCGTGCTCAAGCGCGCCCTGGGGGTGGCGGCGCTGGTGCCGGCGGCCTGGCTGATCAGCCGCCAGTTGCCCATCGAAGCCTGGCGTGCCGATTTGCACACCGCTACCGGCGAACGCAAACGCCTGCCGTTGGCCGAAGGGGGCAGCCTGCAACTCAATACCGCTACAGCCGTAGACGTGGACCTGGCACAACGGCGCATCACCCTGGTCGACGGTGAGCTGGCGCTGAACGTTCCGGGTAAGGCGGCGATGACGGTGCAAACCCGCTACGGCCAATTGCTCGTCAGCCAGGCCGAGGTGTGCGTGCGGCAACTGCCTTCCGGCTGCCTGGTGTCGGTGCTCAAGGGCACGGTGCAGGTGCGTGATTTGCGCGCAAACCTGACGACATTGCAGGGGGGCCAGCAAGCGCCGTTGAAAGCCGCCGGGCTTGGCGCCTCAGTGCCCTTCGATGTGCTGCAATTAGGCTGGCGCGACGGCGTGTTGACCGCACAGAACCAGTTGCTGGGGGATTTTCTGCGCGAGCTGGAACGCTATCGTCCGGGCGTATTGCGTTGGGATCCCAGCCTGGAAACGCTGCGGGTGACCGGCAGTTTTCGCCTGGATGACACCGACCGCATCCTCAGCCTGCTGGCCTCGACCCTGGGGTTGGAGATGCAATCTCGGACCCGTTATTGGGTGAGCCTGCGCAAGGCGGCATGATGCGGTTTTGTGGCCAGCCTGCTTGCTGTGGTGAGCGGGCTTGCCCCGCGCTGGGCTGCGAAGCAGCCCCAATCAGGATGCCTGTGTTCTGTCAGGTAAACCGCAGCGCCTGGTTTTGGGTCTGCTGCGCAGCCCAACGCGGGGCAAGCCTGCTCACCACAGGTTACGAGTAGTCCTCAGATCACGTGGGGTGTGGAGGTGCACTCTCGAATGGGTTATTGGGTGAGCCTGCGCAAGCTT
>NZ_QGAA01000037.1:0-22675 GCF_005233485.1 Pseudomonas sp. CFBP13509 | reverse complement strand
CTGCGTAGCAGCTGCCGAGCGCAAGCGAGGCTGCGTCAGCGGTGTGCCTGGCAGGCCGTAAACGCAGCCTCGCCGCGGCTCGGCAGCTGCTACGAATGCCAATCCCCATCACCACCTCACCCCCGTAGCGCAAGCAAGGCTGCGTCAGCGGTGTGCCTGGCAGGCCGTAAACGCAGCCTCGCCGGGGCTCGACAGCTGCTACGAGTGCCAATCCCCATCACCACCTCACCCACGTAGCGCAACCGAGGCTGCGTCAGCGGTGTGCCTGGCAGGCCGTAAACGCAGCCCCGCCGCGGCTCGGCAGCTGCTACGAGTGCCAACCCCCATCACCACCTCACCCCCGTAGCAGCTGCCGAGCGCAAGCGAGGCTGCGTCAGCGGTGTGCCTGGCAGGCCGTAAACGCAGCCTCGCCGCGGCTCGGCAGCTGCTACGGATTTGAACGGTGTTGGATGAGACAGTATCTGTGTGGGTGCATTTATTCGGTGATCTTGTCGATGTTCTTGTAGAACAGCTCACTGTCGCGCCCATCGGTCATCGAATGCAGTGAGTAGGCGCGGTTCAAGCGTGCGCCGCCATCGCGGGTCAGTGGCGCCCATACCAGGTTGGCGCGCCGCATCGTCGACAGGCTCATCAACTCATCGAACGGAATGGACAGGTACAGGCCTTTGTCGAAGCTGCCTTCGCCGTACTCTGCGCTGGATGCAGTGGTGCGGGTGATCCACGCGCCAATCCGCACGCCATTGTTGAATTCCCGCGACAGGTCCAGGGTCGCGCCCCAGTCCCTGGCCAGGTAGCGGCCGACACTCAAGGCGCCCTGAATGTTGAACGGCAGATCGGTGTAGCCGGTGATATGTCCGGTGAGGGTGCGGTAATCGCGCAAGCTGAAATCCTGCTCGAAACCACGCTGACGCACGTAGTTCAGGTCGGCCCCCAATGCCCAGCGTTGGCCCATCGGGCGGTACAGCACTTCACTGCCGACACCGGCGTACATCGACTCCAGCAAACCACCGTAGACCATACCGTAGAGGTCCTGGTCCAACTGCTGCGCATGGTTGAGCTGGAAGGTCGGCAGGGTCACATCGGAGGTGGTCATGTACCGGCGCAGGTCGGTCCGCACCCGGGGCAAGCCACTGGGCGCATCGTAGGTAAACCCGTCGTAGTTGTTCAGCAGGTTGACGCTGAGCAGGCCGCTCCACCAGGTATTGCGGGTGAAACGATACTCGCCGTCGAGGTCGGCGGACACCTGGTAGAGCAAGCCATCCGGCCCGCCGACGTTCTGCTTGTAGCCCAGCCCCACCCCATAGGTGAAGGGTTTGGGCGGCTGGGTGTACAGCACTGTCTGGCTGCGGTTGCTGGCACGATTGACCTCGACCTGGCGATGCAGGTTCTGCAGGTCCTCGCGGTGGTTGACCACCTCGCGAAAGGTCTCGCGCGGCACGCTGGTTTCTTCGATCGGCAACGCATAACGCTCGCTCACCAGGGTGAACCAATCGATCTGGTCATTCACGCTGCCATCCAGAATCCGACTGGCGCGGCCCACCGCCTTGGCGCTGTAGAAATAGCGCTGCTGTTCGCCGTACACCAACAACTCCGGCCCGCGCTGGGTAATGCGCTGCACGTTGTAGCCGGCATTATCGTGCAGGCGCCGGGAGACGGCGGCCCAATCCACCTGGTCCATCGGCGTGGTAGGGGCCTTGGCAGGCAACTTGGGGGCCGGCGGGTCGTAGGTTTTTACCGGGGCCTTGCGGCTGACGAAATTGGTGTGCAGGGTGATGCCGAACATGGCGGTGTTGCCACGTTCCCAGGCGGCACTCACATCGATGGAGTCGGCCAGCTTGTAGACCAGGCCCAGGTTGATGGGCGAGTCCTGGCGCTGGTTGTTGTCGCGGGGTTCGTTCTGATAGTCGTTGCCCTCGTATTCCAGCTTGAGGCTCAGCGGTGCCCAGGGTGTCTGATAGGCAATCCCGCAGAACAACGCGGGCCGGCCGCGAAAGTAGCCGTTGGAAAAACTGCCGGAGCCTTCGGCGGTGGGCCGCTGGTTGAAACGATCATCCAAGGCGCCCAACGGGTTGCCGAAATCACCGCGACTGCCCAGGTACCCCCAGGCGATGCCGGCACTGAAATCCACATCACCGTAGCGCTTGTTGGCCACCAGGTACTCGCTGGAAAACAACCCGGTGCCACCCAGGTCCATGAACCCCAGCGCCACCTCGGGCAGCCAGTGGCTTTCCTGATACAGACGCACTTTGGCGTCGACGGCCTTGTCCTTATAGCTCTGGCCGCCGCTGAAGGACTCGGCGCCATAGGGGCGGTTGGTGATCGCGGTGTAGCGAAAGGTGCCCTCCAGCCAGTCCAGGGGTTGCGCCGAAAAACTGTAGCGGCTGTAGGGTTCGGTGCGGTTGGCATTCACGCTGAGTTCGCCGGCGGGCGCCATGCGGGCGGTGGGGGTTTGCAGCAGCCCGACGCCACCGAAATCGCTTTGGGTGTAACGGGGATCGCCATGGGCGACGCCACAGGGCACCAGCAGCACGGCTGCAATACATAATTTCAAGGCGTGACCTCGGCCAGGGGTTGGGTGGCAAGAAACTCGGCCAGTTGCTGATTGAGTTCGGGGGTGAGCGGGTCCAGGTCGTCGCTGCGGATCGGCACCAGCAACGTGCTGCCCGGCGCGGGAGGCGTGCCCTCCTCGCGATTCCATGCCGCGATACCCAGGCGGGTGACATGGCCGTCGGGCTGGATCAGCCACAGGTAATCGCGGTCCGCTTCCGCCAGGGCCGGACAGGCGTGGAGGTAATCGAGGGGCCGCTGCATCGGCCGGAATGCCAACGTGCAGGCCACGGCGACGGCACCCACGACACGCACGCTGTCCGGCCTCGGCGGATAAACCAGGCTGTCGCCCTCACTGACCAGCGGGTTCGGCGCAAAGCCGACTTCCACCGCCACCGGATCCAGCATCGCCTGTTGGCGGCCGGTCACCGGCAAGGCCTGCACCTGTTGATAGAGCCGAGCCGCCGCATGCGCGCGACCTTCGCGACCGGCCGCCAACGCCGCACGCTGCAGGGTTTGCAGGTCAAACAGCACACCGGCCTTGAGCCGTGCCTGCTGTGCCAGCAAGGGTTGGCGCAGCCAGGCCGCACCGAGCCAATAGCCCTGGGCATCCGGTTGCGACGCCGTGATCACATCCAGCAAGCGCGCCTCGGGCGCCAAGGGGATCGGCCCCGGATTGCGCACCTCGCCGCTGACGGTCATCGCCGCCTGGGACACACTGGCGCCACTGCACAACAGCACCAGCGCGGCCAATTTTCGCAGCATCATGGGGCATCCTTGCGAGTCGGTTGCAGTTGGGTAATGGTGAGCGTCAGGTCGGGCGTCAGGTGCTGCTCGCTCTGCACGATAAAACCGTCGCCGGGGTCGACCCAGTAACGGTTACGCGCGTGAAAGCCGGGGGCCTCGATGTCTTCATCCACCCGCAGCAAGGCATAGGATTTGTCGAGAATCTCGACGCTCTCCAGTCCCTGGCGCGTCATGCGGCTGTTGACCGTAATGCCCAGGCGATAGCCGTTCACCACGTCGATCTGGCGCGTGCTGCGATAGCCGTCCGGGACACGATGCAACCCTTGCTGGAACGGTGACTGGCCCTGCCAGCGCGTGCCATCCAGGTCAGTGCCCAGGCCCACCGTGCGCACCACCAGACCATCGCGCAGCAGCAGCACCTGTTTGCCGGACGCCACCCAGAACTGCAGGTCGTCACGCTGTCGAATCAACGCCATCACCCCAGCGCCGGACACCGTGGTGACCTTGATCTGGGGGAACGGCACCGCATCCACCTGGGCCTGGCTCAACACCAACGGCGGCGGGCCGCCGACGGCAGCCTTGAAGGTATCCAGCGAGGCCTGCATCAGCGGATTGCAGCCAGCCAACAGCCACGCCAACCCTGCGTACGTACCGATTTTCAGATTGTTCACGCAGGTACCACCCTATCGGCTGCTGGCTTCGCTCAGGTTGTTCTGGGTGGATGCACCAATGCCGATGATCGACGCGGACGGCACCAGTTGGCTGATAAAGCGGTTCCAGCGCGTGATATTCGCCGGGCCGACAAACACCACGTCCTGGGGCTGCACATCAAAACGCGTGGCCAGGGCCATGGCCGAGGGAGAGCCGGCTTCCAGCTGGAACACCTTGGCCGGTTCCACATCGATGTTCTGCGCGCCGCGAATCACGTAGATGGCATCGGCGTTGGAGGTGTTCTGGTTGACCCCGCCCACTGAACCCAGCACGTCGGAGAGGTTCATGCTGCGGGTCTTGAAACTCAGCGCGCGGGGTTGCATCACCTCGCCCATCACGTAGATGCGCTTGCGATCGTTGTAGGCCAGGTACAGCTGGTCGCCGTCCTTGAGATAGATGTCATTCAGGCGCGACTGCTCAAGGTTGAGCGTGTCGAGGTCCAGGGTGTAGCGCTTGCCGCCACGGGTGAGGGTGAGGTTCGACAGGTCGGCGTTGATCGGGTCGATCCCGGCGGCGCCGAGGGCCTCGCTGACGTTCATCGCAATCGTGGTGAGGGGCACCGGCCCGGCCTTGATCACCGCGCCGCTGATCACCACTTTCTGGCTGGCAAAACGCAACACGCTGACATCCACCTGGGGGCTGTCGATGTACTGGCGCAGCTTGTCGGTGATCTCGCTGCGCAGCGCTTCAATGCTGCGACCCTTGGCAACCACCTCGCCGACGTAGGGATAAAACAGGTTGCCCTCGGGGCTGACCAAGCGACCGTTGGCATCGATCTGCTGCTGCGGGCCGGACGGCGCGGTGAGTTCAGGGTGATCCCACACCGTGATATACAGCGCGTCATTGGCGCCGATCAAATACGGCCCGGGTTTATAACTCAAGAGTTCTGCTGGAATGGAATAAGGCACATGACTTGCCGCGTCCATGGCCAATAACTTTGGCGTAATCGGAATTAAATCCACGCGACTGTTTTCAGGCCCGCCCTCTTCGGTCAGGGCGGCCGTATCCATATATTGACCCGGGGAAAACATGCAGCCTTGCAATAATGCAGCGGCCACGGCTGCAATAGAAAAAATACGCATCATAGTGCTAGGACACTCGCGATAGACGACAAGAAAAAAAGACCACTTGGGCGGGGATTCCAAGCGGTCTTAAAAGCGGAAGGTGTACGACTAGTTGCTGGTACCCGTAGTGCCGGTGGTGCCGGTAGTACCCGTGGTGGTGCCGCCATTGGAGCTGCCGCCGCTGTTGGAAACAGCGGCAACACCGGCAACCAGGGCAGTGCCGACCAACAACGTTTGCCCCACCGTAACGGTTCCGGCCACTGTGGTATCAAGCCCCAACGGTAACTCGTCGGCCATCGCCGAAGTACTCAAGACACTGAGTACCAGAATAGCCAGTGATTTTCTCATTTCAGACTCCTTATCATCAGTGAGCAGGCAAACCGATAGTGCCATTCAACTAAACAGCACACCAGACAGATAATATTCAACCGACCTAGTTGAAAATAACGTTTTCCCGGCAAGCCCCGGCCTTCAATGCATTGCGCCCGGCGAAGTTATTAAAAACGTTATTAATTGTCGGAAAACCTCAGGCCCTGCCGTACTTGTCTTCGAAGCGCACAATATCGTCCTCGCCCAGATAAGAGCCCGACTGCACTTCGATCAACTCCAGCGGAATCACCCCCGGGTTTTCCAGGGCGTGCACCTGGCCGATGGGGATATAGGTCGACTGGTTTTCCGACACCAGGTAAGTCTGTTCGCCATTGGTCACCCGCGCCGTACCGCTGACCACGATCCAGTGCTCGGCGCGATGGTGGTGCATCTGCACCGACAACTTGGCGCCCGGTTTCACCGTGATGCGCTTGACCTGATAGCGCTGGCCGTTGTCCACCGAGTCGTACATGCCCCACGGCCGATACACCTCGCGGTGGTTGAGATGCTCATGGCGCCCGGCCTGCTTGAGCAGGTCGACGATGGCCTTGACCTGCTGCACCTGGTCCTTGTGGGCCACCAATACCGCGTCCTTGGTCTCGACAATGATCAGGTCCTGCACCCCTACCGTGGCCACCAGCCGACTGTCGGCGTGGACGTAGGTGTCACGGGTGTCCAGGCTCAGCCCGTCGCCGCGTATCACATTGCCGCTGGCATCTTTTTCGCTGGCCTCCCACAACGCCGACCACGAGCCGATATCACTCCAGCCGGCCTGCAACGGCACCATCACCGCGTCATGAGTGTTTTCCATCACCGCGTAGTCGATGGAGTCGTCCGGGCACGCGGCAAAGGTCGCGGCATGCACGCGGGTGAAGGGTTGATCCTGGCTGCCGCCTTCCAGCGCCACGCGACAGGCCTCGAGGATAGCCGGCTGGAAGCGTTCCAGCTCCTCCAGGTAACGACTGGCGCGGAACATGAACATGCCGCTGTTCCAGTAATACCCACCGTCGGCCACATACGCCGCAGCGGTGACGGCGTCGGGCTTCTCGACAAAGCGCTTGACCCGATAACCGCCCTCGCCCGCCGCCGCGCCTTGTTCGATATAGCCGTAGCCGGTATGGGCGCAAGTGGGCGTGATACCGAAGGTCACCAGCTTGCCGTCGCGGGCCAGCGGCAGCGCCACTTCCAGGCTGGCATGAAACGCCGGGACGTCTTCGATCAAATGGTCCGCCGCCAGCACCAGCAGGATCGGGTCCTGGTGCTCGGCCAGCGCCTTGCACGCCGCCAGCGCGATGGCCGGCGCCGTGTTGCGCCCCACCGGTTCCAACAGGATGCTGGCCTGTTCCAGGCCCAACTGGCGCAATTGCTCGGCCACCAGGAAGCGATGCTGCTCATTGCAGATCAACTGCGGCAGCGCGACGTTGGCGCCTTCCAGCCGCGTGATGGTCTGCTGCAGCATCGACAGGTGCGCGTCGGTCAGGCGCAGGAACTGCTTGGGGTTCAGTTGCCGCGAAAGCGGCCACAGGCGCGACCCCGAACCGCCTGCCATGATCACCGGTAACAACATGAGAGCGTCCTCGGGAGAGAGAGTCAGAAATAGGCGCGAGTGTGTTCATGCACCCGCGGGCTGATGCGCAGTTCGTCCTCGGGCCACCAGCGGTAATGCTGGTGTTGCTCCGTGGGCGGCTGAAGGGTCTGGCCTTCCGCCAGGTCCAGGCAATAGCCGAGCACCACATAATGGGTGTTCGGCCCGGCCCCGGCGTTGGCGAACACGCTGTCGTCGTAGAAGTGCTCGTACACCCCCAGCAGCCGCGCCTGGGCGCGCTCGAACGGGTGTCCCAGTTCGTCGCGGGTGATGCGCCGGAAGGCGTTGTCGAGGTGTTCGTTTTTCTGGATACGCCCGCCGGGCACGAACCAGAAACCATAAGCCGGCCGATTGACGCGCAGGCCCAGCAGGACCTCGCCACGGGTGTTTCTCACCACCAGGTCGATCGCCACCAGCGGCGTCGATGTCACGACCGTATTGAAGGTCGGTAAATCAAGCCACATACCCATCAGACCTGTGCCATAAAGCGTTGCAGAATACGTTCCTTGTCGAGGAACTCCTTGGCGTAGTTCAGCGCCACCTCATTGCGCGCGGGCAATGCCAGTGCCCGCTCGATCCCTATGTTCAGCGCGGCGACGGACTCCGGTTCAGCCAGCACCGCAATGCCCGGGTGTTCCTCGCACAGGCGGCCGAGGGTGGTGCCGGGGTCGGCGGTGATGATGGCGTGGCCGCCCACCGCCAGGATATTGGTCAACTTGGAAGGCAGCACCGCGTCCGCCACCCCGCGCTTCTGGATCACCAGGTGCACGTCGGCCGAGGCCAGCAGCACCGGCAAATCCTCGTAGGGCTGCAACGGCGCAAACAGCACGTTGCGCAGGCCATCGCGCTGCACACGCTCGAACAAGCGGGCCTTGCCGGTGCCCTGGCCGACGATCAGGAACACCAGCTCCGGGCGATCGGCATAGGCCTGGGCGACGTCAAGGATCAGTTCCAGGCCCTGCTTCTCGCCGATATTGCCGGCGTACAACAACACCCTTTGGCCTGGCGCCACACCCAGGCGCTGCAGCAGCCCGGGGCTGCGGGGCACCTGGCGAAAGCGGGCGGTTTCCGACCAATTGGGAAAGAACAGCAGGCGCTTGCCGTTCACGCCTTTGCCCCGGGCCTTGTCGAGCATGCCGCTGGAAATCGTCGAGACCCGGTCAAAACGCCGCAACAGCCAGCGTTCAAGCCCAAACGCCAGGCGCCGCACAAGGGAGCCGCCACCGATGCCGAGGCCGAACATCGCGTCCACTTCGTAATCCTGGATATGCAGCACCGAGCGCGCGCCACTGAGCTTGGCCAACAACAGTGCCTGGGGCGCACAAAACAGCGTGGGCACCACCAGGATCACCAGGTCCGGTTTCCAGCGCCACTGCCCCATGACCGCCAAAAACGAACTGGCGGAAAAGCTCATCAGGTGCAGCAGGCGCGTCAACGCCGTGGGCTGGCGTGGCACATACAGCGGGCAGCGAATCACCGTCACGCCGTCGTCCTGCTCGGTGCGAAAGCGCCACGGCGAATAGCCCTCGCCCACCTGCCACTGCGGGTAATACGGCGGCGCCGTCACCACTCGCACCTCATGGCCCTGGCCTGCCAGCCAGCGCGCCTGTTCACCGCTGTACTTGCCGATGCCGGTGAGCTCCGGGCTGTAGTTGATGCCGTACAGGAGGATCTTCATCAGTGGCCCCGAGGCTGTTCGAGGGCCGCGAGATAGGCGTTGTAGGCGTCGCGCAGCCCCTCTTCCAGCGGCACATAGGCTTCCCAGCCGAGGGCGTTGATCCGGCTCACATCCAGCAGCTTGCGCGGTGCGCCGTCGGGCTTGCTGGCGTCGAAGCGCAACTGCCCCTTGAAGCCGGTGACCCGCACCAGCGCCTGGGCCAGTTCGGCGATGGTGCAATCCACCCCGGTACCGACGTTCAAATGCGAACGCATCGGCTGGGTCTGCTCGCGGTAGCGTTCCTGGCTGAGCTCCATCACATGCACGCTGGCCGCCGCCATGTCATCCACATGCAGGAACTCGCGCCGTGGTTTGCCACTGCCCCAGATCACCACTTCCTCATCGCCACGCTGCGTCGCCTCATGGAAGCGCCGCAGCAAGGCGGCGATCACATGGCTGTTCTGCGGGTGGTAGTTGTCGCCCGGCCCGTACAGGTTGGTGGGCATCACGCTGCGGTAATCGCGGCCATGCTGGCGGTTGTAGCTTTCGCACAGCTTGATCCCGGCGATCTTGGCCACCGCGTAGGGTTCGTTGGTGGGTTCCAGCGCGCCGTCGAGCAACACCGCTTCGATCATCGGTTGCGGGGCATGCACCGGGTAGATGCATGACGAGCCGAGGAACAACAGCTTCTCCACGCCATGGCTGTGGGCGGCGTGGATCACGTTGGCCTGGATCATCAGGTTCTGGTAGATGAAATCGGCCGGGTACGTTGCGTTGGCGTGAATCCCGCCGACCTTGGCGGCCGCCAGGTACACCTGGTCCACACGGTGCCTGGCGAAGTACGCCTGCACCGCCGCCGGGTCGAGTAGGTCGAGCTCGTCACGGCCGGCCGTAAGCAACTGTGTGTAGCCCAAGGCCCACAGGCGCCGCACGATGGCCGAGCCGACCATGCCGCGATGGCCGGCCACGAAGATTCGCGCATCAAAGTCACGTGCCATGCTCAGTTCTCCACGGCAATCGGTGCGTCATGCCCGTGCAGGCGCAACAAAGCGTGGCGCTGGGCGACCTTGAGGTCTTCGCGAACCATCTCCGCGCACATTTCCTGGGCGCTGATTTCCGGCACCCAGCCGAGCAGGTGCTTGGCCTTGGACGGGTCGCCCAACAGCGTCTCGACTTCGGCCGGGCGGAAGTAACGCGGGTCGACGCGCACAATCACATCGCCCACCAGGATGCCCGGCGCCAGGTCGCCGTCGATCCGCTCGACCACCGCCACCTCTTCCACGCCCTCGCCGACAAAGCGCAGATGCAGCCCCAGTTCCGCCGCCGACCAGCGAATAAAGTCGCGCACCGAATACTGCACACCGGTGGCGATCACAAAGTCCTCGGGGTGTTCCTGTTGCAGCATCATCCACTGCATGCGCACGTAGTCCTTGGCATGGCCCCAGTCGCGCAGTGCATCCATGTTGCCCATGTACAGGCACTGTTCCAGGCCCAGGGCGATGTTGCTCAGGGCGCGGGTGATCTTGCGGGTCACGAAGGTTTCACCGCGACGCGGCGACTCGTGGTTGAACAGGATGCCGTTGCACGCATACAGCCCATAGGCTTCGCGGAAGTTCACGGTGATCCAGTAGGCGTACAGCTTGGCCACCGCATAGGGCGAGCGCGGGTAGAACGGCGTGGTTTCCTTCTGCGGGGTTTCCTGCACCAGCCCGTACAGCTCGGAGGTCGAGGCCTGGTAGAAACGGGTCTTCTTTTCCAGGCCCAGCAGGCGGATCGCCTCGAGGATACGCAAGGTGCCAAGGGCATCCACATCGGCGGTGTATTCTGGCGAATCGAAGCTCACCGCCACATGGGATTGGGCGCCGAGGTTGTAGATTTCGTCGGGCTGGATCTGCTGGATGATACGCGTCAGGTTCGACGAATCCGCCAGGTCGCCATAGTGCAGGATCAGGTTTTTACGCAGGGCCTGCGGGTCCTGGTAAATATGATCGATGCGCTGGGTATTGAACGACGAAGAACGGCGCTTGAGGCCGTGCACGGTATAGCCTTTTTCCAGCAGCAGCTCGGCCAGGTACGAGCCATCCTGACCGGTGATCCCGGTAATAAGCGCGACTTTATTCATGTCTGTCTCCCAATTGATAGGCGAGCGAAGGCCGACACCCAAACTTGGGTGTTTGTTAAAAACGCTCAGTTACTTCGGTGTGGGCAGGTTCAAGTTATGGCCGGTCAACTTTGAGAGTTCCCGGACAATGGCTTCCTTATCGTTTAAGTGCGCAATCGCGGTTTCCAGTTCAAGCACTTTGGCGCCCACCAGAAAGCGGTACCAATAGCCCTGGAGCAGGTGATAGACCAGGCCGCTGCGGCCATCGAGAAACCCCAGCTGGATGATGTAGCGCCACAGGAAATACGCGGTGGAACTGAGGGTGAACGGCACGCGGTTGTACACGCGGTTCTTGACCAGGCGCTTGGCCTTGGCCTGGAACGAACTCTGCCCGGCATGCAGTTCATCGCGTATCGCAAACAGCCCCAGCCGCGCGTTAAGCACTTCAATCGCTTCGCGGGTGGCGTACTGGTTGTGCTTGTGGGTGAAGAAGGTCAAATCATGCAGGTTATGGTCGGCAAAACCGCCGTCGAGGGTGATGGTGCGGCCCTCGGCGACCGAGATGTGCTCGTCCATCCACCGGTCCTCCATACGCCCCTGGCCGGTGCGCCACAGCCGCAGCATCTTCAACGGGTAGCGGCCACCATGGCGCACCCAGCGCCCCATGAAGATATGCTTGCGCTTGAAGTTGATGCCGGTGATGTCCCGGGCCAGGGTCGGCAGCCGGGTATTGATCGCGGCCGCAAGGTCGGCCTCGATGATTTCGTCGGCGTCCAGGCGCATCGTCCAGTTGCCGGTAATCGGCAGGTGATCCAGCGCCCACTGGAACTGCTTGGCCTGGTTGACGAAGGCATGCTGCACCACCAGCGCGCCATGGCGCCGGGCGATGTCGCAGGTGTCGTCGGTGGAAAACGAATCGACCACCAGCACTTCGTCGCTGAAGGCCCGTACCGACTCGATGGCCCTGGCGATATGCAGGCTTTCGTTGTAGGTGAGGATGATCACACTGACGGTTTCGCGCTTCATATCAGCCACCGTGCATCTGCAGGACTTCGGTGGTGAGCCGGCGCGGTGAACGCGCGGCCCGGAAGTGGCTTTCCAGGGGCAGCCCCACGGCGATCATCATGATCAACCGCTCGCTGGCCGGGATGGCGCCGATGCCACGGATCTTCTTTTCCACCGAATTGAGGATCGCCAGGTTCAGCGGGCACGCGCCCAGGCCATTGGCGTGGCAGGCCAGCAGCAGGCCCATGGAAAACAACGCACCGTCGACGTAAAGCTGGTTGCGCTGCCCGGCGCCGCCCCAGGCGGTGACTTCGGACGTGACCACAAACAGGTTGTCCACCGACTGCGCAAACCCGCGCGAGCCGCCTTGCAGCTCCAGCAGCTGCGCGATCACCGCGCGGTCCTGATACACATGCACCCGCGACGACTGCCGGTTGCATTGCGAAGGTGACGACTGCGCCAATTCCACCAGGGACGTCAGCAGGCCACTGTCGATCTTGCCGGCCTGGAACATGCGGCAACTGGAGCGCGATTGCAGGAACGCCTTGGCATCCAGCCCGCCATTGCCCAGCCACGGCGCAGCACGCTTGATACCACCGCTGCCGGCGGTGCCGTCGCGCTTGAGGTGCTCCACATAAGCATCCAGGTAAAACACGAAGTCGTCGCTGATGCCGAGGGTGCGGTGCAGCTCGAGGTAACCCTGGAACGCGCCGAGGGCCATCTCCACCGGCAGCGCCGAATACGTGCGGTCGTATTCGTTGAGCATATGGATGATGCCGTTGATCTTGTCCTTGCCGAACAGCGGCTTGGGTTCCTTGAGGGACAGGCCCTTTTCCACGGTGTGGGTTTCGATGAGGATTTTGTAGAACAGCTTCTTGTTGCGGCTTTCCAACGGCGAGTAACCGTTGTGGCGAATAAACGTGAGCATGTCGCGAAAGAACTCGCTGACGAAATACATCAACTTCCATGCCTTATCCATCATGGGTTTCACCTGTTTCATAGTGCGATGTCTCTCGTTTTGAGGGGGCGGCACGGCGCACCGACGCAAATCATCCAGGCCGGCTGGCTGGCCGTGACCACCGACCGCGCGCCGACCACGCAACCCTCCTCCAACACACAACCGGGGTGGATAAAGGCCTCGGCGGCGACCCACACGTGGTCCTTGATCACGATCTCGCGAGTCACCAAGGGCCGCAGCAGGCTGCGGGTGTCGTGGCTGCCGGTGCACAGGAAGCTGCGCTGGCTGATGGTGACTTTGGAGCCCAGCGTGATTTTGGCCATGGCGTACACATCGACCCCATCGCCGATGGCGGTGTAGTCGCCGATCTCCAGGTTCCACGGCGCCCAGATGCTGCACGTGGGCGCGATGCGGCAGCCCACGCCGACCTTGGCGCCAAAGCAGCGCAGCAACCAACGCCGCCAGTTGTGCAGCATCCAGCGCGGCGTAGGACGAAACAGCAACTGATAGACCATGCCCCACAACAGCCGGCGTGCCTTGTTGCTGCGCGGCAGGGTGTCGACGTACTTGAGTTGCGCGAAGTCGCTCATGGCCGGATCGCCGCCAGTTGTTCCAACAGGTAGCGCTCGCCCACCTGTTGCAGGGCCTGGCGCCGGGCCCGCACCGCCACCCAGTCGATGGGCGCCGCGATCAAGGCGTGCACCTGGTCGGCATCGTCTGCCGGCAGGAAGCGTTGCGACAGCTCCAGCTTCTCCAGCAGGTTGCGCACACGGGCGTTCAGCGAGGCCTTGTTGCCCGGTAACCCCACGGCGATAAACGGCTTCTCGAAAATGATCGCGAACACCGTGGCATGGAAGGAGTTGGTCACCACGTAGGCGCTCTCCTTGAGCAACTTGAGCCAATCCTGTGGGCCCACCTGCACGGTCTCGCCGATCTGCCGCCAGCGCCGGTGCGCGTTATACGGCGAGACAATCGGCCCGGCCACCTGCCGCGACAGCGCCTGGGCCACTTCGCGCACGCCCACGCCAGTGCGCAGTGCGTAGCAGAACACGTGGCCGGTGCGGGTCTGGGTGGACGTGGCGAGCAGCGCCGAATAGTCGCGGTGCAGCAGCGTCGGGTCCGGCACGCAGTGGGCAGCCAGCCCCGAGACCTGGTGCACGATGCTCACCCCGCTCTCCTCGCGCACACTGATCGCCGACAGTTGCTTGAGCAGGCCCTCGGCTTCGGCGTGGTACTGCGGCTCCAGGTATTCCTTGCCGAAACTCGCGGCGTAGGAAATGCGCCGGATCGCCTTGTCGCAGTCGAAGGCCAGGAAGTACGCCGGGTCGAGGCCGGTCTGGCCCGAGGGGTTCCAGATCTGGTCACTGCCGGCCACCAGCAACTGCTGGCCGGCCACCGCCTGGTTGAGCTGGTGGGCGTGGGCGTAGCGCGGCGCCTGGATATTCAGGAAGCGCGTCTTGAACGCGTGGAACTGGCGCGACTGGGCATTCGGCCCCAGCACCCGGGTTTTCAACGCCAGGGCCTTGAGGTACAGGGCCTTGAGGTTGGCCTTGAGCTGGCGCGGGTTGAACAGCTGGCGGATCTCGCTGCCATCCTCCACGTAGGCCGGGTGGTAGTTGATCAGGCTTACCTGCAAGCCCTGTTGCTGCAACCAGCGCTGCAAGGCATAGGCTTGCAGCACCGCGCCGAAGTTTTCGCTGAAGTGGTACGTCAGTATCCCGGCCCTGATGGGGCTAGCAGGTGCGTTCATGATCCAGCCTGTTTCAGTAAGTAATTGGGGTAAACCGCCTGGCGTGCAGGCGCAGCCTTGTTGAGCAGGCCGATGAACATCGACCACACCAGCAGGTAGCTGCCATCGAACGTGGTGAAGAACTGGTAGCTGGTCTTGAACGAGAAAATCAGCAGGATCGCCACCACGGCCAGGGATACCGGGCTGCGCGGCAAACCGCTGAACAGCAGGCAAAACAGCGCCACGCCGACCACTCCCAGCTTGGCGATGACGCCCCAGTAGCCGTTCTCGATATCGAACTTGGAGTTCTCGAACCAGCGCTCGTCATTGGTGGGCACGCCGGGGGTCAATTGCTTGGCCAGGCCATTACCCAGGAACACCGTGGCGGGGTTGTCGAGAAACGATTCCTTGGCATGCGCGATCTCGAACGCACGGGTCACGTCCTCGCCCTTCTCCTCGAACAGGTAAGTGGCAAAGCGCGACACCGCCAAGGGGCTGGCATAGAACGTCAGCGTACCCAGCGCAGCGATGGCCACCACCAGCACCGACAGTGACTTCAGCTTGCGTTGGGTAATCGCCGACAACAGGATCATCACCGCCATCGCCGCGAGGATGGTCTTGGAACCGGCCGCCAGCAACGTGACCGCGAGGATCAGCATCAAGCCGATCTTGCGCTGGCAACAGGCATAGAAAAACAGCAGCACCGCCGAACTGGTGGGAAACAACATGATCCGCCCGACTTCGTCGCTGGACTTGGACGCGGCGTTGGTCAGGTCGATGCCCACGCCATACAGGCTGACCTGCAGCAACTGGCCAAGGGCGAAGATGTAGATGATGCGTTCGAGGATGCGCCGGTAGTTGACGCTATGGGCCAGCGCGATTTTTTCCACATTGGCCAACACATAGCTGTACCCGGCCAGCAGCAGCACAAAATAGAAAAACGGAATGCCGGAACGCAGGAACTGGTACAGCGAGATCTTCGCCCCACTGCTCACCAATACCTGCAACACACTGGACGCGACCACCAGCGCCAGCAATGGCAGCGCGCGGGTAAAGCCACGCGCCGCGTACACCACGAACGGCAGCAACAGCAGCAGCGCCAAGGGTTGCGAGAGGTTGTTGCTCAGCGCCAGGGGCAAGGCGAAGAACGTCAGCGGCAGGTAGAGGGTCAGGCGCGCCTGGGACAGCATCATGGGCCGACCTCCCCCACGCGAATCACCCGCAGGTACACCAACACCACCAGTTCCGGCAGCGACAGCAACAGCGACGCGCCCAGCAGCGGATCGATGCGCTCCTTGCATGCCAGCCACAGCAGCAAGGCCATCACGCTGCTTACGGCATAGATCACTGAGGTGAGGGTGTGGCGATTGGTGGAAATCAGCATCGCCGCGAGGATGAACCAGGCCACATTCAAAATCGTATGGGAGCCGATCAGCGCCAATGACAGGCGATCGACCTGCACCAGGCCATGGCTCCACAGCAGGATGACCTGCGGCCCGGCCCAGATCCCGGCGACATACACCAGCAGGCACAGGCCCAGTACCAGGGAGCTGGCGCGCTGGGTAAAGCGTCGTGCCTGTTCGAACTCGCCGCGCCCGGCCAGCCGTGAGATCTCCGGGGTCAGGGCGTTGCTGCAGGTGATGCCCAACTGGATGATCAGGCGCATCAGGGTGCGCGCCATGGTGTAACCCACCACCACCGCCGGGCCGGCGATCTGGTTGAGCACTTGCAGGCCGCCTTGCAGGGTGATCGCCTGCGCCAGCGGTATCGCCGCGCTGCCCAGCGCCGGTTTCCAGATACCACGGAACTCGGCCCAGGACGCCGACGCCAGCCCCAGCAGCGGCCAGGGTGAAATCCGCCGCACAAACAGGGTCACCAGCACCAGGAACAGCACCTGGCTGAAAAACATGCCCTGGGCCAATTGCAGTTCGGAGCCACCCAGCAGCAGTACGACGATGGACAGCACAATGTCCAGGGTCCTGCGGTTGGCCATGATGAAGACGCCGCCGACGGTTCTGTCGATGGTGCGAAACCAGGCGTCGATCGGCCCACCCAGCAAGCGCGTGCACAGGTAGCCGGACATGAACAACACCACCAGGCCGGCTTGCTCGGCGGTCAAGGTCTTGAGCCCGAGCAGTGACACCCAGTCGAGCCACTGGCCCAATGTCAGGGCGAATACCAGCACCAGCGCCACCACCGCCAGGGTAAAGGCCAGCGCGGTCTGCACACTGCGTCGCGCCCCCGGCACATCGCCCTGGCTCGCACGCAGCGTGGCGCTGGTGGCCGACGCCTGGGCCACCCCCAGGTCCAGCAGGCTGAGCATCGACGGAATGCCGGTGAGCACCAGCCAATCGGCATAGCGCCCGGTGCCCCAGGCGTGCAGGAAGAACGGCACCAGCACCAGTTGCGCCGCCAGCGTCACCAGTTGGGTGTAGCCGTAGCTCAGCACGTTGAGGCGAAACCGTCGCGACAACGAGCGCGGCATTTCAAGCACTTTGCTCATGGTCATCAGGCCTTGTCGGACTGATAGGCGTAGCTGTAGTAGCCGTAGTCGCCATAGCCGTAGCTGGCGGACCGGCGTTTTTCCACACCATTGAAGATCGCACCCTTGAGCTCGATGCCGTTCTGATGGAAGCGGCGCAGGGTCAACTCGATCTCCTTCGCCGAGTTCACGCCAAAACGGGTGACCATCAGGCTGGTGCCGGCCTGGCGCCCGACAATCGCGGCGTCGGTCACCGCCAGCAATGGCGGCGTGTCGATGATCACCAGGTCATAGCGCTCGCTGACTTCGGCCAGCAACGCGGCGAAGTTGGGGTGCATCAGCAGTTCAGACGGGTTGGGCGGGATCTGCCCACGGCCGATGAAATCGAAGCGCTCCACGGCGGTCGGGTGAATCGCTTCCTGCAGATCACAGCGCTTGGCGAGCAGGTCGGACAACCCCGCCTCCACCGCCTTGCCGAGCATCTTGTGCAAGTAGCCCTTGCGCATGTCGGCATCGATCAACAGCACGCGCTGGCCCGACTGCGCGACAATCGCCGCCAGGTTGGCCGAGACAAACGTCTTGCCCACCTCGGGGCTCGGGCCGGTGATCATCAGGCGGTTGTTCCTGGCCTCGAGCATGGCGAAGTGCAGGCTGGTGCGCAGGCTGCGCATGGCTTCCATCACCAGGTCATGGGGGTGATTGACCGCCAGCAGCGACGGCGCGCCGGAACGCCCCTTGGCCGCGTTGGTTTCCTCGGCCTTTTGCAACAGGCTGAAGGGGATCGAGGCGTACACCGGCAGGCCGAGTTTCTCGATCTCATCCGGGCTTTCCAGGCCACGGTTGAGCAGGCTGCGTACCAGTACGATGCCTACCGAGAGCATGCCGCCGAGCAGCATCGCCAGCAGCACCACGATGACCTTGCGCGGCGCCACAGGCTTGGCCAGGTTGACGTCGGCACTGTCGATCAGGCGCACGTTGCCCACGGTGCCGGCGCGCATCACGTCGAGTTCCTGGGAGCGGTTGAGCAACTGGGTGTAGATCTCGGTGCCCACTTGCACGTCGCGGGTCAGGCTGAGCAATTCCTGCTGGGTCGTGGGCAAGCCTTCGACGCGCTTGGTCATCTGCGCCTGCTTGGCATTAAGTTCCGCCAGCTTGGCGATCAAGGCGCGATATGCCGGGTGCTGGGGGGTGAATTTGCGGTCCATCTCGGCCTGTTGCAGCTTGAGTTCGGAGATGCCGGTGTCCAGGGCCACCACCTGGTCGAGCACGGCCTTGGCTTCGAGGCTGATGTCGATGGATTTGCTGCGGGTCTGGAAGCGGTTCAAGGCGTTCTCAGCCTTCTCCAGGTCGCGCCGCACCTGGGGCAACTGGTCATTGAGGAACGACAGGCTCTGTGCCGCCTCGGCCGAGGTACGGTCGACGTTCTGCTTCACATACAGGTTGGAAATTTCATTCAGCGTACGCACCGCCAGGCCCGGACGCGTGCTCTCCAGGGACAGGCTGATGATGCCCGACTCCTTGCCGCGTTCGATCACGGTGAGCAGGTCCTGGTAGTCGGCCACCGCGTCCAGGCGCGGCTTGCGCACGATCTTGAAATGCGCGCCCGGATTGGCCCGCAGCTCCTTGACCAGCACCTCGACGCCCTCGGCGGCAAACGGCACGCCGACGCTTCCTGCGGCGATCTCGACGCCGTCCTCATCAAATAACGTGTAGGCCTGGGCCTCGCCGGCCACCAGTACCAGGGTGGTCCCGAGCAACGCCGTCGGCAGGTTCAAGCGGCTCAGCACCAGGGCCTCGCCCCCTGCCGACCAGCGGCTGAAACCGAACAGCGGCGGCGCAATATCGCCCTTGTGTTCAGGCGCATAACGCCGCGCGAGGAAGCCACCGATCAACGGAAAATGCTGCGGCGTGACAGTGATGTCCAACGCCAGGGTATCGACGGTCTTGCCAATGATGGTGCGCGACTTGATCAGCTCGATCTCGGTCACCGCCGGCGATTCCTTGCCCAGCAGGCTGCTGACGTCGGAGAAACCGAGCATGTCGTTCTTCTTCGGCTCCACCTGGATCAACGCATTCGCCTGGAACACCGGCGCCGACAGAATGGCGTAGGCGGCACCGATCAGCATGCAGGTGCCGGTGATCCCGGCGATCAGCCATTTGTGATCGATCAGGTTGCCGAGCATGCCGAGCACATCGATCTCGTCACGGTGAGGGCTTTCAGGGGAAGCGTTCTGGGGTGAATACATAAATCGCGTCTTCGTCCTTGCAATCGTTTAAAGAGGGAGCGTCAGCGCGCCAGGCGCTGGGCCCAGGCCTGTGCGGCCTGTTCGATCAAGGCATAGGCCTGCACAAAGGCGGGCTTGCCCTGGCGATAGGGGTCGGTGATCTCGCGATCGTGCTGCCACTTGCCCAACAGGAACACCTTGCCCCGTGCCTCGGGGGCGAGGTCGAGCACGCCGTCGATGTGCCGTTGTTCCATCACCAGGATCAGGTCGGCCTCACTCACGGCGCCGGCGTCGAGTTGCCGGGCCCTGTGCACCTGGGGCACATGCCCGTGCTCCGCCAGCACCTGCCCGGCCAGGGGCTCCAGCGGATGGTCACGCAAGGCCGCCAGGCCCGCCGAACTCACCTGGATCCCGGAAGGTGCAAGCGCAGCACCCAGCAAGTGTTCCGCCGTGGGGCTGCGGCAGATGTTGCCGATGCACACAATCAATATCTTTTTGAACAAGGCAACCTCCCACGCACCGCACACTTATTCTTCGGCAAAAGGGACGACCTTATTTAATGAGCTGCAACTAACGACCGAGTAATTATGACCACAGCCTACAAACCGAGACCATCTATCGCGCAAGACAAAAAATAACAATCCCGGTATTGACCGACTAAAACTAACATTCCGGTATTTTTGCACCGCCCCATAATAAAGTGCGATTTGAATGCACCAGACAGGGGACGGCCATGAACACGTCAAAGTTATTGGTAGAGCGTATTGGCCTATTTCCTTCTTCGGGAAATATTCATGTGGAAGTGCATGATTCAACCCATGTCGTCGAACGCCTGCAGGTGCTGTATGCGGATAACTCACTGGACAGCGACGCGTCCGGCGCCGGGTTTTCCATGGTGTTCGCCGACTGGCGCTTCAAGTTGCAGGTCAGTGACCCGTTGTCGGTGTGCCTGTGCGTGGAAAGTCGCGGCGACAGCCAGTTCATGCAGGTCAAGACGGCCGAACTGCTGGCCAATATCTGCGGCACCGAGGAGCGGCCATGAGCCTGTGGGCGGGCTTGAGACGCGGCTATGCGTTGCGCAGGCTGACGGGGATGTTCGAGGGGTTTGCCGAACCGGTGCAGGGCGCGCAGTACCAGCGCAACACCCGGGCCATCGGCCATTGGCTGGACCTGTTGCGTGGCAGCTCCCCCCAGCAGATCACCCATGCGCTGTTCCAGCAGATGAAACGCGCGCGGCGCCGTGGCAATGCGCAACGGTTCAACGCGCAGACCACCCTGCTGGCGCTGATGGTGGAAAGCAACCTGGCGCTGGACCTGGCGACCTACTCGGCCTTCCTGTGCGCGGTTTCCAGGCGCCAGGCAGGCTCCTGATGGGCCTGGTCGGCACCTGAGAGGGTCACTGCGACGCGGTTGAGCAGCCACTCCGCGTTGTACTTGGGCACCAGCCCACAGACCAGCAAAAACACCAGCCCGCCGCCGATGAACACGGGGGATACCTTGATGGGCGCGGCATCAATACGCCACAGGAACACACTGGCCGCTGTCGCACCCAGTGCGGCACCGGCCAGGGCTTCATTCAGCGGATGTATATAAGGCGCGACACAATAAGCACTGAACCCGATACTTATCACTAACCCCACCAACGCCGCCGGCCAGCGCCAGGCCAGATTGAACTGGCGGGCCAGCAAACTCGTTGCCACCGTGACCATCAAACAGGTGTTCATGGCATGGCCACTTATTACAGCAATATCCAAGTGCTGGAAGGATAAGCCCCAACCTTTAAACAGCAACTTGCTGGCCGCCACGATCGAATAAGTAATACCCAGCGTTATTATCCAGGCCCGCAATGCCCACGGCGTGGAATACCTTAACCAGACAGCAATCATCAGTGCGGCCGGAATCATGACGGTAATGCCGCCATATTGCGCAAGTTCTGCCCGCATCACTGCTTAACCTTCGAGGTGCCGTTTTCGGCGCTCATCAGACCTCAGGCCCAAAAAAAACACAACGTTATCTAGCGTCAGCAACACCTGAAAAATGCAATTTACTGATTACTACATACAGATATGATTCTGTATTTTAATAATTAGGTTAGAACCAAACGGCATTTTACACAGGCTGTCGCGGCCCCTACCGTGGACGAGCATGACCGACCCCCTGCCCGGCGGAGGTACTCACTCCCTACTCGACAAGGACAGACCATGAGCATTGAATTCATCGGCTATATCGGCGGTCACCACGCTTCCGAGATCCACCCACGCAGCGGCCCTGCCCTGCAACCGGACTACGTGGAAACCGTGGCCCGCGCCCACGAAGACGCCGGTTTCGACCGCGCGCTGGTGGCGTTCCATTCCAACAGCCCGGACAGCACGCTGATCGCCGCCCATGCCGCCAGCGTGACGAAAAAACTGCAGTTCCTGATCGCCCACCGTCCGGGCTTCGCCCAACCCACCCTGGCCGCCCGCCAGTTCGCCACCCTTGATGTGTTCAATGGCGGGCGCACCGCCGTGCATATCATCACCGGCGGCGACGACCGCGAACTGCGCGCCGATGGCAGCCATATCGGCAAGGACGAACGCTATGCGCGCACCGATGAATACCTGAGCGTGGTCCGCCAGGAATGGACCAGCGATCAGCCCTTCGACTTTGCCGGCACCTACTACCAGGTCGAAGGCGCGCACTCCGCGGTGAAGTCGCCGCAGCAGCCGCATATCCCGCTGTATTTTGGCGGCTCTTCCAAGGCCGCGATTGAAGTGGCGGGCAAGCATGCCGATGTGTACGCGCTGTGGGGCGAAACCTATGAGCAGGTACGCGAGATCGTGACCCAGGTGCGCGCCGAAGCGGCCAGGCATGGGCGTACGATTCGCTTCAGCCTGTCGCTGCGACCGATCCTCGCCGAGACCGAAGAACTGGCGTGGGCGCGTGCCGACAGCATCCTGCAACAGGCCACCGAGTTGGCAGAGAAGAATGGCTTTGTGCGGCGTGAACCGCCGAATGAAGGCTCGCGCCGGTTGCTGGCGGCGGCGGCGCAGGGCTCGCGGCTGGACAAGCGCCTGTGGACGGGGATTGCGGGGTTGCTGGGGGCGCAGGGCAACTCCACCTCGTTGGTGGGGACCGCCGAACAGGTGGCAGAGGCATTGGTCGATTATTACGACCTCGGTATCACCACCTTCCTGATCCGTGGGTTTGATCCGCTCAATGATGCGATCGACTATGGCAAGCGGTTGATCCCCCTCACCCGGCAGCTGATTGCTGAACGCGAGCAGAAAGTCGCCTGACCAAACAACACAGAACCCATGTGGGAGAGGCTTGCCCCCGATGGCAGAGTGTCAGTCAAAGATAAATTGACTGATCCACCGCCATCGGGGCATGGGTATCTACACATCTTGAGCCGAGCCCCGTGCGTAGCAGCTGTCGAGCCTTGGCGAGGCTGCGTCGGCGGTGTGTCAGACGCGCCGCAAACGCAGCCTCGCCAAGGCTCGACAGCTGCTACGC
>NZ_QGAA01000036.1:0-22924 GCF_005233485.1 Pseudomonas sp. CFBP13509 | reverse complement strand
GCGGCTAACCCGGCGTCCTGCCGGGTTACCCACGCTCCAAAGCCTGCGTTCGGCCAGCGTGTTTGACGGGGCGATCCCAGATCAAAAACAAAGCGAGGCGGCCTTAAAGCCGACCTGATTATTGAAGCGTGCGCGGTGTGGCTTCTACTTCCTTAACNCTCTGGCTCTGGCTTTTGATCTTGATCTCAGGCGCCCCGTTAACCACGCTGGCCGAACGCAGGCTTGAATCCGTGGGTAACCCGGCAGGACGCCGGGTTAGCCGTCCTGGGCCATGGATGGCCCATGACGGCGGCCCACGGATTCAAGCCTGTGTTCGGGCATACCGAGCCTAGGCGAGGTACCGAGTGGTGGGGCAAGAGCCCTTTGGTTACTTTGGGGCTTTTCCAAAGTGACCCGCCGTAAGGGCGGAACCCATAGCGGCCGTGACCGCAGCAACGGATATGTACTCGCTCAAAGCCAACGACATGGTCGGCCCGAAGGCCGCCACGGCAGCAAGCGCCCTCGCCACAGACCACAGAAAATTGTGTAGATAACCATGCTCAGCGGGCGTCACTTGCACCACCGAGGCTTTCTCTTCTGCACAAACGCCTGCGTCCCCTCAATCCCTTCCGCACTGGTCACCGCCTCGGCAAACCACTGCGCCGCCTGGTCCAGCAGCGGCCCCAAGGGCTGCTCCACGCTGGCCAGCAACAGCGCCTTGGTACGCGCGTTGGCGCCCGGCGCGCAGCGCAGCACCTGCCCCAGCACCTCATCCAGACGCTCCGCCAACGCCTGCGGGTCGGTCTCGGTGAAGTGCACCAGCCCCAGCCGTTGAGCTTCCAACCCATCGAACCGCGCCGCCGTCAGCGCCAGTCGCCGCGCCTGGGTCAGGCCGATACGCTTGACCACAAACGGCGCAATCTGTGCCGGCAGCAACCCCAGGCTGGTCTCCGGCAAACCGAACTGCGCCTGGTGATCGGCAATCGCGATGTCACTCACGCAGGCCAGGCCAAACCCGCCGCCCAGCACCGCGCCTTGCAGCACCACGATGACCACTTGCGACACGGCTTCCACCGCTTGCAGCAACGTGCCGAAGGCCCGGTTCAGGGCCTGCAATTGATCGCCGGCGCTGACCAGGTCCTTCACATCGGCACCGGCGCAAAAATGCCCGCCTGCGCCGCTGATCACCACGGCGCGCACCTGGCTGTCCAACCCGGCCAGCACCGCGCGCAGTTCGTTGACCATTTCCAGGCTCATGGCATTGCGGCATTCGGGCCGGTTGAGGGTGATGTGCAACACGCCGTTGTGGGGTTCGAGCAGCAGGGTATTCATGGCTTTTTCCCCGGCAAAGTGCCCATCAACTTGCAGATGATGCCCAGCATGATTTCATCGGCACCGCCGCCAATCGACACCAGGCGCACATCGCGATAAGCGCGGGCCACCGGGTTGTCCCACATGAATCCCATGCCGCCCCAGTACTGCAGGCAACTGTCGCTGACTTCGCGGCCAAGGCGCCCGGCCTTGAGCTTGGCCATGGAGGCCAGGCGGGTCACGTCCTGGCCCTTGATGTACTGTTCGGTGGCCTGGTAGACCAGTGCGCGCAGGCATTCGATTTCGGTGGTCAGTTCGGCCAGGCGAAAGTGAATCACCTGGTTGTCGATCAGCGCCTTGCCGAAGGTCTGGCGTTCCTTGCAGTACTCGACGGTACTGTCGATGCAGTACTCCAGGCCCTTGATCATATTGGCCGCGCCAAACAGGCGTTCCTCCTGGAACTGCAGCATCTGCATCATGAAACCCGCGCCTTCATGGCCGATGCGATTGCGCTGGGGTACGCGCACGCCGTCGAAGAACACCTGGGCGGTCTCGGAGCTGTGCATGCCGAGTTTTTCCAGGGGCGGGCTGACGCTGATCCCTGGGGTGTTCATCGGCACCATGATCAGCGACTTGTTGATATGCGGCTTGTCGTCGGAGGTGTTGGCCAACAGGCAGATAAAGTCGGCGCTGGGCGAGTTGGTGATCCACATTTTGCTGCCGTTGATCACATAGTCGTCGCCGTCCTTGCGCGCATGGGTCTTGAGCCCGGCTACGTCGGAGCCGGCGCCGGTTTCCGAGACACCGATGCAACCGACCTGCTCGCCGCTGATGGCCGGGCGCAGGAATTCGTCGCGCAATTCATCGGTACCGAAGCGGGCGAGGGCGGGGGTGCACATATCGGTCTGCACGCCGATGGACATGGGTATGCCGCCGCAGCGGATGGTGCCGAACTCTTCGGCGGCGACGATCGAGTAGCTGTAGTCCAGGCCCATGCCGCCGAATTGCTCCGGTTTGGAAATCCCCAGCAAGCCGAGGTCGCCGGCCTTGCGGAAGATGTCGTGGATGGGGAAGTGCCCGGCCTTTTCCCATGCGTCCACATGGGGGTTGATCTCGCGGTCGACGAAGGCACGGACGGTGCGGCGCAGTTCCTGATGTTCCTGGGTGAAGATCATTGTTCTTGTTCTCCGGTTAGAAGCGCGCGATGCCGAAGCTGTTGGGCTGCAACTCGCGGACGTCGGCCTCGTGACAGATGTCCAGCAGAAAGCCGAGTAAGGTACGGGTATCCCGTGGGTCTATCAGCCCGTCATCCCACAGGTTCGCGCTGCCATAGAGGGCGGTGGACTGGCTGTCGAGTTTTTGCGCGGTGACCTGTTCGAGCATGTCCAGCACCTTGGGATCCGGCACCAGGCCGTCTTTCAACTGCTTGGCCTCGGTGACGATCCGCAGCACCTTGCCCGCCTGGGCACCGCCCATCACCGCCGTGCGGCTGTTGGGCCAGGCGAAGATAAAACGCGGGTCCAGGCCGCGACCGCACATTGCATAGTTGCCGGCGCCGTAGGAGCCACCGACCACCACCGTGAGTTTAGGCACCCGTGCGTTGGCCACCGCCTGGATCATCTTCGCGCCATGCTTGATCACCCCTTGCTGCTCCGCTTCGGTACCCACCATGAAGCCGGTGGTGTTGTGCAGGAACAGCAGCGGTGTGCGGCTCTGGTCACACAGCTGGATAAACTGCGCCGCCTTGCTCGCGCCCTTGGGCGTGATCGGGCCGTTGTTGCCGATCACGCCGACCGCGCGGCCCTGGATGTGCAGATGGCCGCAGACGGTATGGGCGTCGAACGCTGCCTTGAACTCGAGGAACTGCGAACCGTCGGCCAGGCGCGCGAGGATTTCGCGCACGTCGTAGGGCTTTTTCGGGTCAGCGGGGATCAGCCCCAGCAGGTCGTCGATGGGGTACAGCGGCTCGGCGTAAGTGCGTTTGGGCGTCAACGGCAGGCGCTCATCCCAGGGCAACAGGCTGACGATTTCACGCACGATGCGCACGCCATCGGCGTCATTTTCCGCCAGGTATTCGGCAGTGCCGGCGATCTGTGCATGCATTTCGGCGCCGCCCAATTCTTCATCGGTGGCGACTTCACCGGTCGCCGCCTTGAGCAGCGGCGGGCCGGCAAGGAACAGCTTGGCCTTGCCGCGCACCACCACCACGTAATCCGACAGCCCTGGCTGGTACGCGCCACCCGCCGTGGCCGAGCCGTGCACCACGGTGATCTGCGGCAAGCCCATGGCGGACATGCGCGCCTGGTTGGCAAAGCTGCGCGCGCCTTCGATGAAAATCTCCGCGGCATAGTTGAGGTTGGCGCCACCGCTTTCGGCGAGGGTCACCACCGGCAGTTTGTTGTCCATGGCGATCTGTTGCAGGCGCAGGGATTTTTTCAGGCCGGAGGGCGAAACGGTGCCGCCCTTGATCGCGCTGTTATTGGCCACCACCAGCATGCGCACGCCGCTGACGTAGCCGATGCCGGCGATCAGCCCACCGCCGGCGGCGCTGCCGTCCTTGTCATCATGCAGCTTGTAACCGGCCAGGCTCGCCAGTTCCAGGAACGGCGCGCCAGGGTCCAGCAGCAGGTTGAGGCGCTCGCGGGGCAGCAGTTGGCCACGTTTTTCGAACTTGGGCCTGGCCTCCTCGGCCTTGCTCAGCAGGGTCTGTTCCAACTGGCGCAGGTGTTGGATGCCTGCCAGCATGGCGGCGCGGTTCTGGGCGAACTGCGGGCTGTGGGGATCGATCAGGCTGTCAATCAGCGGCATGGTTTATTGCTCCGCCTTGTGTCGCGGCCGCTGACGATCACGGTGTGACCCTGGAACAGGCCGGCTTTGAAGATCGAGTCGAAGGCCACGGCGACGCTCCTTTATGTGAGTTGATCGGCGATGTGTTGCGGCACGGCGATGGGGATTTCCAACAGCTGCTGGGCGAAGGCCTTGCCCTGGGGGTCGATGCGCAGGCTGGCGATGCCGCCGCCGCCCAGGGCGTTTTCCAGCAGGAAATTGAGGCTGTGGCTGCCGGGCAAATACCAGCGTTCTACGCGGCCGTGCACGGGGTCGAGCACGTGGCCCATCCAGTCGACGAGCACCTCTGGCGTCAGCGCTTCGGCAATCCACGGCAGGTACTCGGGGGCGCGGGCGATAACCCCGATATTGCTGTGGTTGCCCTTGTCGCCGGAGCGCGCCACGGCGAGTTTCACCAGCGCCACGCTGGCGTCGGCGCGGCCTTGGGGCTGGGGTGGATCCATCGGCGCGGCAGGCAGGATCGGCGCGTCGGCGATGGGCAGCGTGCAGACGTGGCGTTGGCCCTGGAAGTCGACTACCACCTCGCAGGCGGCCTTATCGATCAGGAACGAGAACAAGCGGATCAGCGAGTACACCGTCGGCCGCCCGCCGACAATCCCGGCCAGCCCCGGCGCCATGCCCGTGGCCGCCTGGGCGATCTCGCGGGCGAACAGCACCAGCGCCGGCTTGCTCGGGTGGCGCACCGCCAGCTTGACCACCACCTCGCGGCAGTCGTGGCGCAGGGCGCGGGGGCCATACGTCGCTTCGCTGCCCAGCAGTTCGATATTTACGTCGGTGTAGGGCGCCCAGCCGCGCTGGCTGAACAGTTCCGAGGTCTTGTTGATGATCGCCTGGCTGACCCGCTCGGCCTTGGCCACCGCATCGATCCCGGCGATCAGGCAACTGGCGGTGCAGCGAAAGCCTTCCGGGTACGTGGCGCTGACCTTGTACTGGTGCGTTGGCGGCAACCCCTTGGCGCCGTGCAGGCGTACGCAGTTTTTGCCTTGCTGCTGCAGCTTCACCTGGCTGAAATCGCAGATCACATCGGGCAGCAGATACGCGTGAGGGTCGCCGATTTCATACAGCAGTTGTTCGGCCACGCTCAGTTCGCTGATCAGGCCACCGCTGCCCTCGACTTTATTGACCGTGAACTGGCCATCGGCATTGACTTCGACGATGGGGAAGCCGATGTGCTCGTAGTCGGGCACGTCGCGCCAGTCGGTGAAGTTGCCACCGGTACACTGCGCGCCGCATTCAATGATATGCCCGGCCAGCGCGGCCTGGGCCAGGCGGTCATAGTCCTGCCACGACCAACCGAACTCATGCACCAGCGCCGCGCTGACCACCGCGCTGTCGACCACCCGGCCGGTGATGACGATGTCCGCGCCCAGTTGCAGCGCCTGGGCAATGCCCGGTGCGCCGAGGTAGGCATTGGCCGATACGCACAGGGGCGGCAGCGGCGCGCCGTTGAACATGTCGGTGATGCCGTGCAGGTGCTTGAGCCGGGGGTGCAGGTCATCGCCCAGCAGCACGGCGATTTTCAACGGCACCTGGGCTTTATCGCAGGCAGCTTGCAGGGCGGCGGCGCAGGCCTGGGGGTGGATGCCGCCGGCATTGCTGATCACGCGGATGCCCTGGCGCTGGATCTCGGCCAGCAGCGGTGTGAGCACCTCGACGAAATCCGTGGCGTAGCCGGCCTGGGGATCTTTCATCCGTGCACCGGCGAGGATCGACATCGTGACTTCCGCCAGGTAGTCGAACACCAGGTAGTTCAGCTTGCCGCCGTGCACCAACTGCGCGGCGGCGCTGCAGGTGTCACCCCAGAAGGCGCTGGCGCAGCCGATACGAACCGTCTTGCTCATGAGAAATCCTTCCTCGAATGGCTGGCAACGAGACTACCAAGCAAGCGCTTGGTTTGTAAACTCCGGTCACAAGTTTTGCCCAAGCGCTTGCTTGGGTGACTGGCACGGCCTAAATTGCCGGCCAAGACGTCAGTAGAAGTAGAGGAGAGCAGCATGGATGAGCACAAAGCCCTGCGGGTGATGCGCACCATGGTCGACGGCGGCCAATTGACCGACCCCGACAGTGCCCGGGGCAAGTTGCTGCAAACCGCGGCGCACCTGTTTCGCAACAAGGGCTTTGAACGCACCACCGTGCGTGACCTGGCCAGTGCCGTGGGCATCCAGTCCGGCAGTATCTTTCATCACTTCAAGAGCAAGGACGAGATCCTGCGTGCGGTGATGGAGGAAACCATCCACTACAACACGGCCTTGATGCGTGCCTCGCTCGAGGAGGCGAGCACCGTACGCGAACGTGTGCTGGCGCTGATTCGCTGCGAATTGCAGTCGATCATGGGTGGCAGCGGCGAGGCCATGGCGGTGCTGGTGTATGAATGGCGTTCGCTCTCGGCCGACGCCCAGGCCCAGGTGCTGGCGCTGCGCGATGTGTATGAAGACATTTGGCTGCAGGTGTTGGGCGAGGCCAAGACGGCGGGTTACATCAAGGGCGATGTGTTTATTGCGCGACGCTTCCTCACCGGGGCCTTGTCCTGGACCACCACCTGGTTTCGCGCCGAGGGCAACCTGACCCTGGAGCAATTGGCCGAAGAAGCCTTGTTGATGGTTTTGAAGGCCGATTGAGGCGCAAGCTATTAATTTGCCGGTGGAAAGTTGTCTAGCTGGACAAAAACGCCTAGCTTATCGACATCGATGTATTGAACGGTGTGTGCCTTGATGTTTTCGCCATGGCGGTTGGCTGCAGGACTTACTTTATGGGCACTCGGCACCGCAGCGTGGTTGCCGGCTTCGGCTGCGCAACTGGTGCGCATCGGCGCGGCGCATTTTCCGCCCTACACCGTGCGCCCGGAGCAAGGCGCCGACACCGGTCTGTTGCCGCAACTGGTGGAGGCCCTGAACGCCTCGCAAACCGACTACCAGTTTGTGCTGGTACCCACCTCCATCCCTCGGCGTTTTCGTGATTTCGAACAAGGCCGTATCGACATGGCCATCTTCGAAAATCCCGATTGGGGCTGGCAGAAGGTTGCCCACACCAGCATCGACATGGGCCTGGAAGACGCGGAAATCTTCGTCGCCCAGCGTGAGCCCGGTCGAGGCCAGGACTATTTCGCCGACCTTGCCGGGAAACGCCTGGCGGTGTTCAGCGGCTATCACTACGCCTTTGCCAACTTCAACCCCGACCCCAAGTACTTGGCCGAGCACTTCAACGCCACCTTGACCTATTCCCATGACAGCAACCTGCTGATGGTTGCGCGCGGGCGTGCGGACATCGCCTTGGTAACCCGTTCGTACCTGAGTGACTTCATGGTGCGCAATGCGGATATGGCCGGGCAGTTCCTGGTCTCGGAGCGCATCGACCAGGTCTATCACCACTACGCGTTGCTGCGGCCCAAGGCGCCGATCACGGGCGAGGCGTTTTCGGGGTTGCTCAAGCGACTGCGCGATAGCGGCGAGATGCTGAAGATTTTCGAGCCGTATCGTATTGATGTGATGCCTGTGCCCTGATCTTGGCTCGGATGAGTGCGGCTGTGGTTCGGGTTTTGGTTGTGGTGAGCGGGGCAAGCCCTAATGCCAGTCAGTTAAGGCTTTTTGTAGGAGCGAGCTTGCTCGCGAAAAACTCACAGGCGCCGCGTTCATTCAGGAAGCACGCGTTATCGTTGACGTTTTTCGCGAGCAAGCTCGCTCCTACAGGAGGCGATGTACGCTTAACTGACTGGCATTAGGGCTTGCCCGCTCACCACAACAAGCCCTTTCACCTCAATCACACCCGCCGTGCAAACGTATCGCTATGGTTGCCGGACACCTTGCGGCAGTGCACCAGCGCATCGCGAATCATGAAGTTCACCAACGTCGGTGAAACCCCCAGTTCCTTGGCAATGTCCTTTTGCGGCACACCGTGCAGGCGGTACATCTCGAACGCGTAGCGGGTGCGCTGGGGCAACTCCGTCAGGGCGTCGGCGATGTTTTCCAGGGTGTTGAAATTGATGTGGGAGGTTTCCGGTGAAGCGCCGTGAATGACCACATTCAAGCCTTCCTCTTCCGTCCCGGAATATTTGAGTTCCAGGGCCTGCTTGCGGTAGTGATCGATCGCCAGGTTGCGCACGATCTGGAACAGATAACTCAGTTGGGCCTTGAACGATGACGTGATCGTCGGCGCCGATTGCAGGCGGAAGTAGGCGTCCTGCACTACATCTTCGGCACGGGAGCGGCACCCGGTAATACGTGCCGCAATCTTCACCAGAATCAGTCGATTGTCGACAAATGCCTGGAGAAGTGGTGAGTCGCACCTGCCTGTGGATACTTGTTCCGTCATGGAAATCACCTTGTCGCAAAAGAGGTTAGGGGAGGGCGTCCTTGCTGAGGCCTCCTACACATCGGGCAACAAATTATGCTTAATGATAATGATTGTCAAATGAGAAGGCGAACTAATCTTATGCTTTCTTGTTTGGTGTGAACCACGTCTCGCAGGTACCCGGCGACTAATTATTTGCCGGTGCCGTCCGTTCTTCTGGGTGACAGGGTCGCTAGTCAAGCGGCCAAGGATCAGCACCCGCAGGAGGACGACATGGGTTTTTATCGTGCATACAGCGTGTTTCAGTTTGGAGTCGTCGCTGGATGACTACGCCGACTCGACTGCGCCTGTTCTGCCTGCCCTATTCGGGCGCCAGCGCCATGGTTTACGCACGTTGGCGCCGCACGTTGCCGGAGTGGTTGCAGGTGTGTCCGCTGGAACTGCCTGGGCGGGGCATGCGCATGGACGAGCCCCTGCAGCGCGATATCAAGGCCTTGGCGGCGCAGCTCGCGGAGGAAATCAGTCGCGACTTGAGCGGCCCTTACGCGTTGTTCGGCCATAGTCTCGGCGGCCTGCTGGCCTTTGAATTGGCCCACGCGTTAAACGCACGAAATGTCCCTGCGCCGCTGGCGCTGTTCGCCTCCGGCACGGCCGGTCCGGCTCGCCGCGATGTCAGCGAATACGCCATCGAAAAGACCGACGCGCAACTGATCGCCCGCCTGCGCGAACTGCAAGGCACCGCCGAAGAAGCCCTGGCCAATCCCGAGCTGATGCAGTTGATGCTGCCGATCCTGCGTGCCGACTTCCTGCTGTGCGGCAGCTTCACCTACGGCGAGCGCAAGCCGCTGGACCTGCCGATCCATGTGTTCGGCGGCAAGCAGGACAGCGTGCGCGCCGACCAGTTGCTCGACTGGCAGCTCGATGCCGCCAGCGGTTTTTCCCTGGACATGTTCGACGGCCACCACTTCTTCCTTATCCAGCACGAAAGCGCCGTATTGCGCTGCGTGCGGCGCTATGCCGACGAACACCTGGCCCGCTGGCGCATTGGCGCGGCGCGGCAACTGGCCGCCGGCTGATCGCTCTCCCATTCCCGAATTTCCCGTAAGCCGATTTCAGGCAGGAACCCCATGATGGACGCCTTCGAACTTCCCCGCACCCTGGTCGAGTCCCTTCAACGTCGCGCCGCCCAGGCCCCGGACCAGGTCGCCCTGCGCTTCCTCGCCGAGTCGGCCGAGCACAACGTGGTACTCAGTTACCGTGACCTGGACCAACGCGCCCGCACCATCGCCGCCGCCCTCCAGGCCAATGCGGCACAGGGCGACCGTGCGGTGCTGCTGTTCCCCAGTGGCCCGGACTACGTCGCGGCGTTCTTCGGCTGCCTGTACGCCGGGGTGATCGCGGTGCCGGCCTACCCGCCGGAGTCCACCCGCCGTCATCACCAGGAGCGTTTGCTGTCGATTATCGGTGACGCCGAACCGCGTCTGTTGCTGACCATCGCCAGCCTGGCCGATGGCCTCGCGCAGATCGAAAACGCGCCGCCGGTGCTGAGTGTCGACACCCTCGACGCACAGATCGCCAGCGCCTGGAGCGCCCCCGACCTGCACCCCGACGACATCGCCTTCCTGCAATACACCTCCGGCTCCACCGCGTTGCCCAAGGGCGTGCAAGTCAGCCACGGCAACCTGGTGGCCAACGAAGTGCTGATCCGGCGCGGCTTTGGCATCGACCTGAACCCTGACGACGTGATCGTCAGCTGGCTGCCGCTGTACCACGACATGGGCTTGATCGGTGGCCTGCTGCAACCGATTTTCAGCGGCGTGCCGTGCGTATTGATGTCGCCGGCCTATTTCCTCGGCCGGCCGCTGCGCTGGCTCGAAGCGATCAGCGAATACCGCGGCACCATCAGCGGCGGGCCGGATTTCGCCTACCGCCTGTGCAGCGAGCGGGTCAGTGAGTCGGCCCTGGAACGCCTGGACTTGAGCAACTGGCGCGTGGCCTATTCCGGCTCCGAACCGATCCGCCTCGACACCCTCGAGCGCTTCGCCGAGAAGTTCGCCGCCTGCGGGTTTACCTCGGATAGTTTCTTCGCCTCCTACGGCCTGGCCGAAGCCACCCTGTTTGTCGCCGGCGGCCGGCGTGGCCATGGCATCCCGGCGCTGCGCGTCGACGAGCAGGCCCTGGCCGCCAACCGCGCCGAGCCGGGGCAGGGCAGTGCGATCATGAGTTGCGGCACCTCCCAGCCGGAACACGCGGTGCTGATCGCCGACCCGCACACACTGAGCGAGCTGGCCGACAACTGCGTCGGCGAACTCTGGGCCAGCGGCCCGAGCATCGCCCACGGCTACTGGCGCAACCCGGAGGCCAGCGCCAAGACCTTCGTGCAGCATGCCGGCCGTACCTGGCTGCGCACCGGTGACCTGGGCTTTATCCGCGAGGGCGAGGTGTACATCACCGGTCGCCTGAAAGACCTGCTGATCGTGCGCGGTCATAACCTGTACCCCCAGGACATCGAACAGACCATCGAGCGTGAAGTGGAAGTGGTGCGCAAGGGCCGGGTCGCGGCGTTTGCGGTGAATGACAACGGCCTGGAAGGCATCGGCATCGCCGCGGAAATCAGCCGCAGCGTGCAGAAGATCCTGCCGCCTGAAGCGCTGATCAAAGCCATCCGCCAAGCCGTGGCCGAGGCCTATCAAGAAGCGCCGTGCGTGGTGGTGCTACTCAACCCCGGCGGCCTGCCCAAGACCTCAAGCGGCAAGGTGCAGCGTGCGGCGTGCGCGCTTCGGCAGGCCGACGGCAGCCTCGACTGCTACGCGCAGTTCCCCGATCTGCACGCCCAGGCGAGCGCTGTTGTGCTGGAATCCGAACTGCAAAGCCGGATCGCCGCGATCTGGTGCGAGCAGTTGCAGGTTGCCACGGTGGCGGCCGATGACCACTTCTTCCTGCTCGGCGGCAACTCCATCACCGCCACTCAGGTGGTGGCGCGCCTGCGGGAAACCCTCGGCCTGGAGCTGAACCTGCGCCTGCTGTTCGAGGCGCCGACGCTGTCCGGGTTCGCCGCCGGCGTGGCGCACCTGCAACAGGACGGCGGCATTGCCCAAGGTGCGATCCGCCCGTTGTCGCGCCAGGACGAACTGCCCCAATCCCTGGCCCAGAACCGCCTGTGGATCACCTGGCAACTGGACCCGCAAAGCAGCGCCTACACCATCCCCGGCGCTTTGCGCCTGCGTGGCGAGCTGGATGAAGACGCGCTGCGCTCGAGCTTCCAGCACCTGATCCAGCGCCACGAAGCCCTGCGCACCCGCTTCTATGAACGCGATGGCCAGGGCTTCCAGCGTGTGGAGGCCAACAGTGATTTCGACCTGCAGGTTATCGATCTCAGCGCCTTGCCCGTCGCCGAGCGTGAAGCCCGCGCGCAACAGATCCGGGAGGACGAAGCCCGTACCCTGTTCGACCTGGAAAAAGGCCCGCTGCTGTGGGTGACCCTGGTGCGCCTGGACGAGGACGATCACCAGTTGCTGGTGACCCTGCACCACATCATCGCCGATGGCTGGTCGTTGAATATCCTCATCGACGAGTTCTCGCGCCTGTACGCCGCCGCAAGCCAGGGCCAGGCCCTGGTGTTGCCGCCACTGGCCTTGCAGTACGCCGACTACGGCAGCTGGCAGCGCCAATGGCTGGCCGACGGTGAAGGCCAGCGCCAACTGGCGTACTGGAAAGCGCAGTTGGGCGACGAGCATCCGACCCTGAGCCTGGCCACCGACCACCCGCGTGCGGCCCGGCAACGCCACAGTGCGTCGCGCCATAGTGTGCGCCTGAGTGTCAGCCTCAGCGAGGCGATTCGCCAGACCGCCCAGACCCACGAGTCCACGCCGTTCATGCTGTTGCTGGCGGCGTTCCAGACCTTGCTCTACCGCTACAGCGGCCAGCGCGATATCCGCATCGGCGTGCCCAACGCCAACCGCCCGCGCCAGGAAACCCAAGGCCTGATCGGCTTCTTTATCAACACCCTGGTGCTGCGGGCCGAGCTGGACGGGCGCCGGCCTTTCACTGAGCTGCTGGCCGCCACCCGCCAGACTGCATTGGGCGCCCAGGCCCATCAGGACCTGCCCTTCGAGCAACTGCTGGAAGCCTTCCCGCAAGCCCGCGAACAAGGCCTGTTCCAGGTCATGTTCAACCACCAGCAACGTGACCTCAGCGCCTTGCGCCGCCTGCCGGGCATGCTCGCCGACGAGCTGCCCTGGCACAGCCGCGAAGCCAAGTTCGACCTGCAGCTGCACAGCGAAGAAGACCGCAACGGGCGCCTGAGCCTGTCCTTCGACTACGCCGATGAACTGTTCGACAGCGCGACGATCCAGCGCCTGGCCGAGCACTACATCCACCTGTTGCAAGCGGTCTGTGAGCAACCGCAGCAAGCCCTCGGCGACATCCAGCTGATGCAGCAGGATGAACAGCAAACGTGGTGCCAGGCGCCGTGCGCACCCGCTCAACAATGGCTGCCCGAACTGCTCAACCAGCACACCTCGGACAACACCGCACTGGTCTGGCAGGACGGCAGCCTGACCTTCGCCCAACTGCACACCCAGGCCAACCGCCTGGCCCATTACCTGCGTGACAAAGGCGTCGGCCCGGACGTGTGCGTAGCCATCGCCGCCGAACGTTCGCCGCAGTTGCTGGTGGGCCTGCTGGCGATCATCAAGGCCGGTGGTGCCTATGTGCCGCTGGACCCGGATTACCCCGCCGAGCGCCTGGCCTACATGCTCAAGGACAGCGGCGTGCACCTGCTGTTGACCCAGACCGCATTGCTGGACCGCGTACCGAGTGCCGAAGGCGTGTGCGTGATTGCCATGGACAGCCTGCACCTCGACAGCTGGCCGACCCAGCCGCCCGGCCTGCACCTCGATGGCGACAACCTCGCCTATGTGATCTACACCTCCGGCTCCACCGGCCAGCCCA
Source organism: Pseudomonas sp. CFBP13509 (assembly GCF_005233485.1). Taxonomy (NCBI): domain Bacteria; kingdom Pseudomonadati; phylum Pseudomonadota; class Gammaproteobacteria; order Pseudomonadales; family Pseudomonadaceae; genus Pseudomonas; species Pseudomonas sp. CFBP13509. The sequence continues at coordinate 9,547 of NZ_QGAA01000036.1, read as the reverse complement.
AGGGCGTGGGCAATACCCATGCGGCCCTGGCCGAGCGCTTGCAGTGGATGCAGGCCACCTATCAACTCAATGACAGCGACGTGCTGATGCAAAAGGCACCGATCAGTTTCGACGTGTCGGTGTGGGAATGCTTCTGGCCGTTGATCACCGGTTGCCGCCTGGTGCTGGCCGGTCCTGGCGAGCACCGCGATCCGCACCGCATCGCGCAGTTGGTGCAGGCGCACGGCGTGACCACGCTGCACTTTGTGCCGCCGCTATTGCAGCTGTTTATCGACGAACCGCTGGTGCCCGAGTGCACCAGCCTGCGTCGCCTGTTCTCTGGTGGCGAAGCCTTGCCCGCCGAGTTGCGCAATCGCGTATTGGCGCAGTTGCCGGCGGTGCAATTGCACAACCGCTATGGCCCGACCGAGACCGCGATCAACGTCACCCACTGGCAGTGCCGCGCCGAGGATGGCGAGCGCTCGCCGATCGGCCGGCCGCTGGGCAATGTGATCTGCCGCGTGCTGGACGAGCAGCTCAACCCGTTGCCGGCCGGTGTGCCGGGCGAACTGTGCATTGGCGGCATCGGCCTGGCGCGCGGTTACCTTGGGCGTGCCGGTTTGACCGCTGAGCGCTTTGTCGCCGACCCGTTGGGCGAGGCGGGCGCACGCTTGTATCGCAGCGGTGACCGCGCACGCTGGAGCGCCGATGGCGTGCTCGAATACCTCGGCCGTCTCGATCAGCAGGTCAAGCTGCGTGGCTTCCGGGTGGAGCCGGAAGAAATCGAAGCGCGCCTGCTGGCCCTGGACGGTATCGCCCAGGCCGTGGTGCTGGTGCGTGACGCGCAGTTGATCGGTTACTACACCGCCCATAGCGCGCTGGACGAACAGGACGTCAAAGCCGCCCTGGCCGCCGAGTTGCCGGAGTACATGGTGCCCGCGCAACTGATGCGCCTGGACGCGATGCCCCTGAGCCCCAGCGGCAAGCTCGACCGTCGCGCATTGCCGGCGCCGGTGTGGCAAACCCGCGAACACATCGAGCCCGAAACACCGTTGCAGCAGCAGATTGCAGCGATCTGGCGCGAGGTGCTCGGCCTGCCGCAAATCGGCCTGCGCGATGACTTTTTCGCCCTCGGCGGCCACTCGCTGCTGGCCACGCAAATCATCTCCCGCACCCGCCAGGCCTGCGACGTCGAATTGCCGTTGCGCACCTTGTTCGAGGCCAGCGAGCTGGGGGCTTTTGCCGAGCAAGTCGGCCTGATCCAGGCCAGCGGTCAACGCAACCAGCAAACCGCAATCGCCACCGTCGACCGCAGCTTGCCGGTGCCGTTGTCGTATTCCCAGCAGCGCATGTGGTTTCTCTGGCAGATGGAACCGGACAGCCCGGCCTACAACGTCGGCGGCATGGCGCGCCTGCGTGGCGTGCTGGATGTGGGGCGTTTCGAGGCGGCGTTGCAGGCCTTGATCATGCGCCACGAAACCCTGCGCACTACATTCCCGAGTGTCGACGGCGTGGCCTATCAAAAGGTGTCGGCGCAGACCGGCCTGCGCATGGACTGGCAGGATATGTCGGCGTTGAACGAAGGCGAGCGCGAGCAGCGTTTGCAGCAACTGGCCGACCACGAGGCGCACACCCCGTTCAACCTGGAAACCGGGCCACTGCTGCGTACGTGCCTGGTCAAGGCCGGTGAGCGGGAGCACTACCTGGTGCTGACCCTGCACCATATCGTCACCGAAGGCTGGGCCATGGACATTTTTGCCCGTGAACTCAGCGCGCTGTACGAAGCCTTTATCGATGAGCGCCTGTCACCGCTGGCGCCGTTGCCGGTGCAGTACCTGGACTACAGCGTGTGGCAACGCCAGTGGCTGGAGTCCGGCGAACGCCAACGCCAATTGGACTACTGGACCGCGCAACTGGGCAACGAACACCCACTGCTCGAATTGCCCGGCGACCGCCCACGGCCACCGGTGCAAAGTCACCGGGGCGAGCTGTACCGCTTCGACCTCAGCGACGATCTGGCCGCCCGTGTGCGTGCCTTCAACGCCGAACGTGGCCTGACCCTGTTCATGACCATGACCGCCACCCTGGCCGTGCTGCTCTACCGCTACAGCGGCCAGACCGACCTGCGTATCGGCGCGCCGGTGGCCAACCGCATTCGCCCGGAAAGCGAAGGGCTGATCGGCGCGTTCCTCAACACCCAGGTGCTGCGTTGCCAGCTCACGGGGCAGATGAGTGTTGCCGAGCTGTTCGAGCAGGTCCGTCACACCGTGATCGAAGGCCAGTCCCATCAGGACCTGCCGTTCGACCATCTGGTGGAGGCCCTGCAACCGCCACGCAGCGCGGCGTACAACCCATTGTTCCAGGTGATGTGCAACGTGCAGCGCTGGGAATTCCAGCAGAGCCGCCAACTGGCCGGCATGACCGTCGAATACCTGGCCAACGATGCTCGCGCGACCAAGTTCGACCTCAACCTGGAAGTCACCGACCTCGACCACCGCCTGGGTTGCTGCCTGACCTACAGCACCGATTTGTTCGATGAACCGCGCATCGCGCGCATGGCCGAGCATTGGCGCAACCTGCTCGAAGCGTTGATCGCCAACCCGCAACAACGCCTCAGCGAACTGCCGTTGCTGAGCGCCACCGAGCAACGCGCGTTGCAGGACAGCCTGGGAGTGGAGGCGGGCGAGCATCGTCTCGACCAGTGCCTCCAGCAACTGTTCAGCCAGCAGGCGCTCAAGCGTGGCGATTCCCCGGCGCTGACCTTTGCCGGTGTGACCCTCACCTACGCTGAACTCGACGCCCGCGCCAACCGCCTGGCCTGGATGCTGCGCGAGCGCGGCGTGGGCCCGCAGGTGCGGGTCGGCCTGGCGCTGCCGCGCTCGCTGGAAATGGTCATCGGCCTGCTGGCGATCCTCAAGGCCGGTGGCGCCTATGTGCCGCTGGACCCGGAATACCCGCTGGACCGCCTGCACTACATGATCGAAGACAGCGGCATCGGCCTGTTGCTCAGCGATGCGGCGATGTTCGACGCCCTTGGCGAATTGCCGGCGAGCGTGGCCTGCTGGTGCCTGGAAGATGACTTGCCGGTGCTGGCCAATTACCCGGCCGGCGAGCTGCCGTTTATCAGTTTGCCGCAACATCAGGCCTACCTGATCTACACCTCCGGTTCCACCGGTAAACCCAAGGGTGTGGTGGTGTCCCACGGTGAAATCGCCATGCATTGCCAGGCCGTGATCGAGCGCTTCGGCATGCGCCCGGACGATTGCGAGCTGCATTTCTATTCGATCAACTTCGACGCCGCCACCGAGCGTTTGCTGGTGCCGCTGCTCAGCGGTGCCCAGGTGGTCCTGCGCGCCCAGGGCCAGTGGGATGCCGAGGAAATCTGCGGGCTGATCCGTACCCATGGCATCACCATCCTTGGTTTTACCCCGAGCTACGGCAGCCAGTTGGCGCAGTGGCTGGCAACCCAGCACCAGACCTTGCCGGTGCGCATGTGCATCACCGGCGGCGAAGCGCTGACCGGCGAACACCTGCAGCGTATCCGTGCGGCGTTCCAGCCCAAGGTGTTTTTCAATGCCTATGGGCCGACCGAAACCGTGGTGATGCCCCTGGCCAGCCTGGCGCCGCAGCAGTTGGAAGAGGGCGCCGGCAGTGTGCCGATCGGCAGCATCATCGGCGACCGCGTGGCTTATATTCTCGACGCCGACCTGGCCTTGGTGCCGCAAGGCGCGACCGGCGAGTTGTATGTGGGCGGCGCCGGTCTGGCCCAGGGTTACCACGAACGTCCGGGGATGACGGCCGAACGGTTTGTCGCCGACCCGTTTGCCCGCCAGGGCGGTCGCCTGTATCGCACCGGCGACCTGGTGCGCCAGCGCGCCGATGGCCTGGTGGAGTACCTGGGGCGTATCGATCACCAGGTGAAGATTCGCGGTTTCCGTATCGAACTGGGCGAGATCGAAACCCGCCTGCTGGAGCACGCCGCCGTGCGCGAAGCGGTGGTGCTGGCGCTGGATTCGCCGAGTGGCAAGCAACTGGTGGCGTACCTGGTCAGCGACGCCGACCACGGCACCTTGCGTGAGGCGCTCAAGGCCCATCTCAAGGCGCAACTGCCGGACTACATGGTGCCCGCGCACCTGATCGTACTCGACAGCATGCCGCTGACCGCCAACGGCAAGCTCGACCGCCGCGCCCTGCCGCAACCCAATCCCGAGGCCAATCGGCAACAGTACGTGGCGCCGCGCAACGAGCTGGAAAGCACCTTGGCAGCGATCTGGTGCGCGGTGTTGAACGTGCAGCAAGTCGGCCTCGACGATAACTTCTTTGAACTGGGCGGCGATTCGATCCTGTCGATCCAGGTGGTCAGCCGCGCGCGGCAGGCGGGGATTCATTTCAGCCCTCGCGACCTGTTCCAGCACCAGACCGTGCAAACCCTGGCCGGGGTGGCCACGCGCTCCGAGCAGGTCAGCGCCGAGCAAGGCGTGCTCACCGGCGCTTCGGGCCTTACACCGATCCAGCACTGGTTCTTTGACACCGATATCCCCGCGCGCCAGCACTGGAACCAGGCGCTGGTGCTCAAGCCGCTGCAACTGCTCGAGCCTCATCGCCTGGAGCAAGCGCTGCTGGCGGTACTCGAACACCACGACGCCCTGCGCCTGAGCTTTACCCGGCGCGATGCGCAATGGCATGCCGAACACCTTGCCGTGCCGAAAGGCGGCGTGCTGATGCAGGCGCAAGTGCGCGACATGCAACAGTGCACCGCGCTGTTCACCGACACCCAGCGCAGCCTCGACCTGCAACACGGCCCGCTGGTGCGCGCCTTGCTGGTGGATGGCCCCCAAGGCCAGCAACGCTTGCTGATCGCGATCCATCACCTGGTGGTGGACGGTGTGTCGTGGCGCGTGTTGCTCGAAGACCTGCAAAACGTTTACCGCCAGCTCAGCGACGGCCAGTCCGTCAGCCTGCCGGCCAAGACCAGCGCCCTGCGCGATTGGGCCGCGCGCTTGCAGGCGTATGCCGGCAGCGAATCCCTGCGTGAAGAACTGAGCCTGTGGCAGGACCGGTTGGCCGGCTCTGACGCGGCATTGCCCGTGGCCCGCCCGCACGGTTCGCTGCGCAACCGTGATGCCGATACCGTCAGCGTGCGCCTGGATGCCGAACACACCCGCCAGTTGCTGCAACAGGCGCCGAGCGCCTACCGCACCCAGGTCAACGACCTGCTGCTGACCGCCCTGGCCCGTGTGCTGTGCCGCTGGAGCGGGCACGGGTCGGCGCTGATCCAGCTCGAAGGCCATGGCCGCGAAAGCCTGTTCGACGACATCGACCTGACCCGCAGCGTCGGCTGGTTCACCAGCGCTTACCCGCTGCGCCTGACCCCGCAAACCGGGCAGGGCGATTCGATCAAGGCGATCAAGGAACAGCTGCGTGCGGTGCCCCATAAAGGGTTGGGCTATGGCGTGCTGCGTTACCTCGCCGATGACCTGTGCAAACAGAGCATGGCCGCCTTGCCGAGTGCGCAGATCACCTTTAACTACCTTGGCCAGTTCGACCAAAGCTTCGGCGCCGATGCACTGTTCCACCCACTGGACGAATCGGCGGGCCTGGCCCATGACCCGGATGCGCCGCTGCCCAACGAACTGAGTGTGGACAGCCAGGTGTACGGCGGCGAACTGGTGCTGCGCTGGACCTTCAGCCGCGAACGCCACGACCCACAGGCCATCCAGGACCTGGCGCAGGCCTACCTGGCCGAACTGCAAGCGTTGGTCGCCCATTGCCTGGAGGACAACGCCGGCGGCCTCACGCCGTCCGACTTCCCCCTGGCGCACTTGAGCCAGTCGCAACTCGACAGCTTGCCGGTACCGGCCAGCGCCATCGAAGACGTGTACCCGCTGACCCCGATGCAAGAGGGCCTGCTGCTGCACACCCTGCTGGAACCGGGCACCGGCCTCTACTACATGCAGGACCGCTACCGCATCAACAGCGCTCTGGACCCCGAGCGTTTCGCCCAAGCCTGGCAAGCGGTGATCGCTCGCCACGAAGCCTTGCGCGCCTCGTTCTGCTGGAACGTCGGTGAAGACATGCTGCAAGTGATCCACAAGCCGGGCAGCACGCCGATCGAGTACCTGGATTGGAGTGCCGACCAGGAAAGTGAACAGGAACCGCGCCTGCAAGCGCTGCTCAAGGCCGAACGCGAAGCCGGTTTCGATCTGCTCCACCAGGCGCCGTTCCACCTGCGCCTGATCCGCGTCGGTGAAGCGCGCTACTGGTTCATGATGAGCAACCACCACATCCTGATCGATGCCTGGTGCCGCTCGCTGCTGATGAATGACTTCTTCGATATCTACATGGCCCTTGGCGAAGGCCGTGAGGCGCAGCTGGCCACGCCGCCGCGCTACCGCGACTACATCGCCTGGCTGCAACGCCAGAACCTGGCCGAAGCACGCCAGTGGTGGCAGCAGAACCTGCAAGGTTTCGAGCGCACCACGCCGATCCCGAGCGACCGGCCGTTCCTGCGCGAACATGCCGGCCACAGTGGCGGCATGGTGGTGGGTGACTGCTACACCCGCCTCGACGCCCGTGACGGTGCGCAACTTCGCGAACTGGCCCAGGCCCATCAACTCACCGTCAACACCTTTGCCCAGGCGGCCTGGGCCTTGGTGCTGCGACGCTTGAGTGGCGAGCGTGACGTGCTGTTCGGCGTCACCGTGGCCGGACGCCCGGTGGAAATGCCCGAGATGCAACGCACCGTCGGCCTGTTTATCAACAGCATCGCGCTGCGGGTGAAGCTGCCCGAAGACGACCAGCGTTGCAGCGTACGCCAGTGGTTGAACGCGTTGCTCGACAGCAATATGCAACTGCGCGAGTACGAATACCTGCCGCTGGTGACGATCCAGGAACACAGCGAACTGCCCAAGGGCCAGCCGCTGTTCGACAGCCTGTTCGTGTTCGAAAACGCCCCGGTGGAAGTCTCGGTGCTGGACCGCGCCCACAGCCTGAATGCCACCTCGGACTCCGGCCGCACCCACACCAATTTCCCGCTGACCGCCGTGTGCTACCCGGGGGATGACCTCGGCCTGCACCTGTCCTACGACCAGCGTTACTTCGATGAAACCACCGTGCAGGGCATGCTCGGTGAATTCAAGCGCCTGCTGCTGGCGCTGGTGCAGGGCTTCCATGGTGACATGGCCGACCTGCCACTGATGGGCGAACAGGAACGCGCGTTCCTGTTGGACGGCTGCAACCAGAGCGAACACGCCTACCCGCTGGAACGCAGCTATATCGAGTTGTTCGAAGCCCAGGTGAGCGCGCATCCGCAGCGCATCGCCGCCCGTTGCCTGGACCGGCAATGGACCTATGACGAGCTGAACCGGCGCAGTAACGGCCTGGGTCATGCATTGATTGCGGCGGGCGTCGGCCTGGACCAACCGGTGGCGTTGCTGGCCGAGCGTAACCTCGACCTGCTGGGCATGATCATCGGCAGCTTCAAGGCCGGTGCCGGTTACCTGCCGTTGGACCCGGGCCTGCCACGCCCGCGCCTGAGCCGCATCATCGACCTGAGTCGCACACCGTTGCTGGTCTGCACCGAGGCGTGCCGCGAGCAGGCCATCGAGCTGCTGGACGGCGTCGACTGCCAGTTGCTGGTGTGGGAGGACGTGCCTGCCCGTGGGGAAAATCCGGGCATCTACAGCGGCCCGGACAACCTTGCCTACGTGATCTACACCTCGGGCTCCACCGGCTTGCCCAAAGGCGTAATGGTCGAACAGCGCGGCATGCTCAATAACCAATTGAGCAAGGTGCCGTATATGGACCTGACGCCAGCGGATGTGATCGCCCAGACCGCCTCGCAAAGCTTCGATATTTCCGTGTGGCAATTCCTCGCCGCGCCGCTGTTCGGCGCACGGGTGGATATCGTGCCGAACAGCATCGCCCACGATCCGCAGGGCTTGCTGGCCCATGTGCAGGCACACGGCATCACCGTGCTGGAAAGCGTGCCGTCGCTGATCCAGGGCATGCTTGCCCAGGATCGCATCAACCTGGACGGTTTGCGCTGGATGCTGCCGACCGGTGAAGCGATGCCGCCGGAGCTGGCGCACCAGTGGTTGTTGCGTTACCCGGAGATCGGCCTGGTCAACGCCTACGGCCCGGCGGAATGTTCGGACGATGTGGCGTTCTTCCGCGTCGACCTGGCGTCCACCCGTGGCACTTACCTGCCGATTGGTACGCCGACGGACAATAACCGTTTGTACGTGGTGGATGGCGCGCTGGAATTGGTGCCCCAGGGGGCGGTCGGTGAGTTGTGCGTGGCCGGCACCGGGGTGGGCCGTGGGTATGTCAGCGATCCGCTGCGCACCGCCCAGGTGTTTGTGCCGAACCCGTTCGGCGCACCGGGAGAGCGCCTGTACCGCACCGGCGACCTGGCACGGCGGCGCAGCGATGGCGTGCTGGAGTACGTCGGGCGTATCGACCATCAGGTGAAGATTCGCGGCTACCGCATCGAGCTGGGTGAAATCGAAGCGCGCCTGCACGAACATCCGCAAGTGCGCGACGCGGCAGTGGGCGTGCAGGAAGGCGTCAACGGCAAGCATCTGGTGGGTTACCTGGTGGCCGCCGATGAGAGGCTGAATCCGGGCGAACGCCTGGACCGCATCAAGCAACGCCTGCGCGCCGAACTGCCGGAGTACATGGTGCCGCTGCACTGGCTATGGCTCGAGCGCCTGCCGCTCAACGCCAACGGCAAACTCGACCGCAAGGCCCTGCCGGAACTGGAGATCGGCCAGTTGCACAGCCAGGACTACCTGGCACCACGCAACGAACTGGAAAACACCTTGGCCGCGATCTGGGCCGAGGTGCTGAAAGTCGACAGGGTCGGCGTGCAGGACAACTTCTTCGAACTGGGCGGCCACTCGTTGCTGGCCACGCAGATTGCTTCGCGCGTGCAGAAGACCCTGCAGCGGGATGTGCCGCTGCGGGCGATGTTCGAATGCAGCACGGTGGCGGAGTTGGCCGCGTACATCGAGGGGCTGGCGGCCAATGAAATCAGTGCGGAGAAGGTGGATCGGTTGAGTGATTTGATGGCGGAGTTGGAGGGGCTATAATTTTCGCTGGGGTTGAGGGCCTCATCGGTATCTACACAACGTTCAGTGGTCTGTGCCCCAACACTCGGCATCTCGCCTAGGCTCGGTGTGCCCTCACTCCGGCTTTGGAGCGTGGGCCGCCATGCCCAAAGCCTGTGTTCGGCCAGCGTGTTTGACGGGGCGATTTGAGATCAAAAGCCAAAGCGCGGCGGCCTTAGAGCCGACCGGTTTTTTGTCTGATGTACTGGGTTAAAAATGTGGGAGGGGGCTTGCCCCGATGAGCATAAGTATCTACACAATTTTTCAGCGGTCTGTGGCGAGGGAGATTGCTTCCGTGGCGGCCTTCGGGCCGACCATGTCGTTGGATTTGATTGAGTACATATCCGTTGCTGCGGTCACGGCCACTTAGGGTTCCGCTCTTACAGCGGGTCACTTTTGGAAGAGCGCCAAAAGTAACCATGGACTTGTTCCCTCAAAACGTACGCCATGAAGTGAGT
>NZ_QGAA01000035.1:0-24632 GCF_005233485.1 Pseudomonas sp. CFBP13509 | reverse complement strand
GATCAAACATAACGGAATGGGTTTTGAAAATATAATGCTGTTTTGATATAAGCTAATATTCTCTAATTTTATTATTTTTTAGTTTTTTTATTCATATAAATAATGTCTTTTGAGATTGGCCTTTAGCTGGGGCCGAGGTCTACCTGATATCGGGATATCAAACTGTGGGAGGGGGCTCGCGTACATCGCCTCCTGTAGGAGCGAGCTTGCTCGCGAAAAACGTCAACGATACCGCGTGCCTCCTGAATGAACGTGGCGCCTGTGAGTTTTTCGCGAGCAAGCTCGCTCCTACAAAAAGCCTTAGCTGACTGGCATTAGGGCTTGCCCCCTCCCACAGTTTTTACCGGTGTACGTTCAGTTAGCCGGCTTCAACAACTGCATCTGCTGGCGATAGTCATCCGTCACCTGCCGCGCCTGGCTGCTGCTGGTAATCACCCTCGGGGTAATCAGCACAATCAATTCCGTGCGGTCCTTGGACTTGCTGGTATTGCCAAACAACCAGCGCAACCCCGGAATTTTCCCAAGGTAAGGCACCGCACTGACACTCTCCGCGTTGTCCTGCTTGATCAACCCGCCCAGTAGCACTGTCTGCCCACTCTGCACCGCGACCTGGGTGGATACCGAGCGCGTGGAGATACGTGGGTTGGCCTGGGTGTCGTTGCTGGACGCCTGCGGGTCCTGGGCATCGCTGACCTGCTGCTGAATGTCCATGTACACCAAGCCACCCGGATTGATACGTGGCACGACGTCGAGGATCACCCCGGTCTGCACGTATTCAACACTGCTCAAGGTGGTGTCGGAGGTGCCGGTGTTGACCGTGGTCTGGCTGATCGGGATGTTGTCGCCCACCTGGATCTGCGCCGGTTGGTTGTTCATCACCACCAGCGACGGCGCCGACAGCACCTGGGTGCGACCGTTGGTTTCGAGGGCGTGCAGGGCCACTTGCAGGTTGGAGCTGACGAAGGAGTAGAACAACGAATCCGTCGCGCCCAACCCTGCCCCGCCGCCGCCCAACGCGCCTTGGCTGCCGGCGGTGTTACCCACGGTGGTGCTGGTGGAATTGCCTGCCAGGCGGCCGAGGTACCACTGCACGCCCAGGTCCAGTTCGCCGGTGAGCTTGACCTCGAGGATGCGCGTTTCGATCTGCACTTGCAGCGGTGGGTTGTCGAGGCGTTTGATCGCCGATTCGATCTCTTTCCACTGCACCGGGCGGGTGCGGACCAGCAGTTGGTTACTGCTTTTCTGTGCGGTGATGCGGGTGCCGGCGTCGAGGCTTTTGGCCGGGGCGTCTTCGCTCGCGCCCTGCTCGGCGGTGTCCTGCTCGGCGTCGGGCTCCTGCTCCTCATCCTCTGCGGCGGGTGGGTTGCCATTGAGGTTGTTGCTCAGGCCACCGGGCGTGCTGCCGGAGGTGCTGTTGGTGCCCGGCGAGGACAAGGTCGCGGTGCGCAAACCGGGGGCGACCTTGGCCGGGGTGTCGTCCTTGATCGCACCCGTGCCGTAGATCTGGCGCAGGTACTTGGCGAGGTCGGTGGCCTTCATGTTGCGCACGTCGTAGACGTACATCTGCGGCTCGTTGCCGCCGCCTTCGTCGATGGTGTGGATCCAGTCGCCGACTTCACTGAGGTACTGCGGCTGCGACGAGATCGCCACCACCGAGTTGGTCCGCTCGATGGGCAAGAAGCGCACCATGCCCGCCAGGGGCATGCCGCTGTCGGGGCCGAACATTTTTTGCAGTTCGGGCATCAGCTCGGCCACCGACGCCCGTTGCAGGCCGAACACGCCCACCGACATGCCCTTGAGCCAGTCCACGTCGAAGGTGTCGATGGTGTCCTGGTAATTGGCCAGTTCCTCGGGGGTACCGGCCAGGCTCAACACATTGCGCGCCGGGTCCACCAGCAGGAACGCATTCTCGCGGGCGAACGGCTTGAGCAGCTTCTGCATCTCGGTGGCCGAGATATAACGCAACGGAAACAGGCGTGCCGACAAACCGCTGGAGGGCTGCGACACGCGCATCTCCGGCACCAGCTTGCCCGCCACCGCCTGGTTGGCCGGCAGGATCACATAGCGGTTGCCCTGTTTGATCATGGCGTTGTCGGTCCACGACAACAGGGTCTCCAGAATCGACAAGGCCTGCTGCTTGTTCACCGGCTTGGACGTGGAAAAGCTGACATTGCCCTTCACGCCTTGGGCGATGCTGTAGTTCTCGTGCAGCAGGTCGCCCATCACGCTGTTGATCACCGCTTCGATCGGCTGGTCGGCGAAGTTGAACACGATGTCGCCGCTGCCCTCCTCCTTGGCGGCCGAGACCGCTGCCGGTTGGCGCACGAACTGCTGGTTGCCGCGTATCAACTGGCGCTGGGGCGGTGTCTTCGCCTGGGGTTGGCCGCTGTCGACCGGCGCCTGTTCGCTGGCAGGGTCCACGGGTGGGCGTTGCGAACCGGTGCCCTGCATCGCCTCATGCAGCAGGGCCTCGTCCGGGTCGAGATGCTCGGGGAAGGTGCCGCAGCCACCGAGGGAAACGGCGGTGGCCAGGCACAACACGGTGGTGCGCAAGGCGCCAGGGAAGGTATCGATCAAGGGGTGGACTCGTGAGGAAGGGTAATCGGGGGTGTGGTGGACGGCGGCGGCAAACGCAGGGCCCGCAGGCTCAGGGTTTGCGTGCGGCCGTCGAGTACAAAGCGGGCATCGCGGGGCGTCAGCTGTTCCAGGCGCCAGCCATTGGGCAGGGTCTGGCCCTGCTGGACTTTGAGCGGCGGGCCATCGGCACGCTTGAGCAGCGCCACGCGCAGGTCGCCGTCGAGGACGATACCGGTCAGTACCAGGCTCGACAGGCTGGAAACGGCGGCCTGGCCCACCGCACGGTCGGGGCTGCGGTCGGGGCTGAACAGCGGCGCTTGCCAGGTGCCGGCCAGGCTTTCGAGGGTCGCGCTCGGCGCCACCAGCACCTTGGCGGCGGTAGTGGCGCGCGCATCGGGGTCCGGTGCCGGCAGCCACTGCGGCGCATCGCCGATGCTGCTGAGGATGCCGACCATCAGCAGGCCCAACAGCCCGGCCACGCCGAGCAACAGCCATTCCAGGGGACGCAATGCATGGATCATCGTTGCACCTGCCGGGCGGCGGCCGGTTGCAGGTAACCGCGCACCAACAGGTGCACCACCAGTTGCCCGGCGCCGCCACTGGCCGGTGCGTTCGGTGGGCGGCGAATGCTCATCTCATCGACAAACAGAAACGGCCGCTGGTACTCCAGCTCATGCAGGATCGCGGTCAAGGGTTCGATGGCGCAGTTGAGGGTCAGGCTGACCTTGACCTGGCGATAGGGCTCGGCGTCGTCCTGCTCCGGGGTGATGGGCATGCGCTGGGTCAGGCTGCAACCGCCACCAAGGCCGGCGCGGCTGTTGATCAGGTCGGCGATGCGTTGCATCAGGTCCGCCGCCACCGCACTCGGGTCGTCGCCGGGCAACAGGCTGGTGCTGCTGGCCGGGTCCTGCCGCGCCTGTTCCAACTGTTGGCGCAGGCTGTCGCCCTGGCGCAACACGCCGGCGTAGCGTTGCTGCTGTTCACGCAGTTGCTCGGCCTGCTCGCCCATGCTGCGCAAGGGGCCGGCGAACCAGCTGTCGATCAACAGCCAGTAACCGGCGCCGAGCACCAGGGCCAGGGCGATCAGGGCCGCGCCACGGCGTTCACGGGGTGTCAGTGGTCGGCGCATCAGCGGCCTCCTGGTGCAGGTGGGCGCGCAAGGAAAATTGATCCTTGCCGGTTTGCGCATCGGGTTGGATCACCCCTTCGAACTGGGCGTTTTCCAGGCTGTGGCAGCCCTTGATCCGGGTGATCAGGGCACTGGCCTTGGCGCTCTGCCCGGAGAAGGACACGTCGGCGCCGTCGTTGACTTCCAACTGGTCGAGCCAGGTGTCCGAGGGCAGGCACGCGGTCAGCTCGTTGAGTAGCGCCGCCAACGGCGGTTGGGCGGCCTTGCGGCGAATCAGGTACTGGGCGGCGCCACGGGTATTGAGCAATTGCTGGCGCAGGGCCTGGATCTCGGCGACCTGGGCTTTCTGCTCGCGCACGCTGTGTTGCATGGCATCGAGCACGCGCTGGCGGTCGTTGAGCCACAGCAGCATCGCCGCAATCAGCAAGGCCCCGCACAACCACGGCAGGCTGCGTTGCAGGCCCTTGCCCTGGGGGCGCTGACGGGGACGCAACGGCGCCGGCAGCAAGTCGATGCCCATGGGTTTGCCTGCGCTCTCGGCGACATCCACGGCATGGGGCTGCAAGCCGAGGGCCGCGCAGTCATTGAGGATCTGGTCGAGGCGCTCACGCAGGATCGCCACCAGCGTGACGTGCAGGTGCGTGGGGGTGCGGCGCTCCTGGCGCGCGACAAAGTACAACTGGGCGGCGTCGAACGGCGTGAAGCGGTCCAGTTCATAGCCGACCACCGTCGTCAGGTTACGCGCCGCCGCCGGGGGCAATTGCAGGGTTTGCACCAACACCGTTTCAGGCGGCAGCAGTAGCACCTGACGCGCTTCGCCAGGCAGCTTTTCGACCGGCGCGGTCAGCGGCCAGGCGTAGACATGCTCGGGGATCTCGGCAAACGACAACCATGCCGGCAGGCAGCCACGCAGCTCCTTGAGCCACAGGCGCCAGCCCAGTTGCAGCAGGCTGCCGCGCCAGCGCTGGGTGATGGGCTGCGCCAGCGCCTGAAGCCGTGCGGGTAACTGTTCGTTCATTCTTGCCAACGTAAGACTCGATAAGGTTGTGCGCTGCCTTGCGCGGGGCTCAATAACACGGTGGCCTGCACCTGGGCGTGGTAACCGCCGGGGCGTTGGGCGCGGCTGCTGACCACCAGCACGTCGCCGGGATCGGCACCCACCGCATTCTGATGCGGCAGGTTCAGTGCGCGGCGCATCAAGGCACTGGCGAATGCCGGATCGGGCCGGTCCAGGCCGCTCCACAGGCTGATCTCGGGCACCAGTTCGCTGTACAACGCCTGAGTCATGCCCGGCAGTTGGCGCACCTCTTCCACCACCCGAAACGGCGCCAGGCCCTGGTTGCGCCGCACTTCCAGGGCCCTGGCGAGTTGGTTGGCCTGGGCCTGGGTCGCACCGCAGGCCAGGGCCAGGCGGGCAAAATCACCCACCTCGGCGCTGTTCAAATACAACTTGCCGCGCTCGCTGTGCAGGCTGACGCGCAGCTGCGCATCGTCGAACACCAGCGGGATTTCACGCCCGTCGGCAATCCACTGCTTGCGCTGCAACGGGTCCGCCACGGCCTGCATCGCCAGCGCCACCCCGGCCTCGGCCGCCAGCACCGCCTGGGTATGCTGGCGGTGCCAGGCGGCCTGGCGTGTTTCCAGTTGCACCCAGCCGGCCAAACCACCGAGCAACAGGCTCAGCAAGACCAGCACCCACAGCACCAGCAGCAGGGCCACACCGCGTTGATGCCGGATCATTCGGGCGCCCCGCCGGACAGGTTCAGGCGCAAGGCAACCACCTGGGTCACCCAAGGCACCGGCCCGTTCACCCGTGCGTCAATCCGTACTGCATAAGGCAGGCGTTTGGTCCACGGCCACTCACTGATCCAGCCAGTGGCCTGGCCCTTGGGCGACACGCCGCGATAGCTGAATTGCAGGTCCTCGATACCCTTCAACAACACCTGCGGCTCACTGCGCGCCGCCGGAACACTCACCTGTGCCTCAGACTCAAACCGCGCGAACGCCACCTGCAAGTCGCGCTGCGATTCAGGGCCCACCAACTGCAAGGTGAAGCGCTGGATACCGCCGCCGAGCACACCCGGCAAGGTCGCGACAAACTGCATACGCTGGGGCCCACCGGCGAAAAAGCCATCGGTCTGGCTGTCGTCCTCGGTCACATCCAGCGGCAACGCCTCGCTGATGGCGGTGCGCAAAAACTGCTGCGCGGCACGCATTTCATCCAGGCTGACCGTGTAGCGCTGGGCCTTGAGCACGGCACGATTGGCGCCCAGCAATGCACCGCCGACCAGGGTCAGCAACACCCCAAGCAGGCTCAGTACGATCATGATCTCAAGCAGGGTAAAGCCCTGCTGACGCGCCTTCACAAGCCGGCCCCGACGCCGGCAGCACGCAGTTTCAAGGTGCTGAAACTGGCCTGGCGCGGGCCTTCGCTGACGGTGAGGTTCAGGCGAAACAGATGGGCCTGGCCGACGCGGCTGGGTTGCTGGGCTATGCGCAGTTGCCAGGCGATGCCGTCCAACTCGCCCTGGCGTGTGCCGCTGGCCAACGG
This sequence comes from Pseudomonas sp. CFBP13509, assembly GCF_005233485.1. NCBI lineage: Bacteria > Pseudomonadati > Pseudomonadota > Gammaproteobacteria > Pseudomonadales > Pseudomonadaceae > Pseudomonas > Pseudomonas sp. CFBP13509. The sequence continues at coordinate 18,375 of NZ_QGAA01000035.1, read as the reverse complement.
CCCGGTGCCTTCCTGATCCATCACGCTCATGGCGGCATGGGTCAAGCGGTCGCTGTGGGCCACCTGCAACAACGAGCGCGCGCTCTGGCCGAAGGCAACCAGCAGCACCGTGCTACAGATCGCCATCAGCGTCAGCGCGGCGAGCATTTCCAGCAGGGTGAAACCCGCCTGGCGCTTCATGGCAGGGCCTTGGATTCGACGCTGCCGGTCAGCCAGCCGATGTCGATGCGCCAACGCCGACTGCCGTTGGCCAGCAACACGTGGCCGCCGGTGGAGCTGCCATCGGGGTAGAAATCCACCGCCGCGCCGGCTTGCTCGGCGGTGTGCAGGGTCACTTGCAGCCCGGCCGGCCAATACTTTTTCGGACGGCCCGGCGCCTGCACGCTGAGGTTGCGCAAATCGAACACGGTGCTTTCGGTGGTGCCACTGACAATCGCCCGCGCCCGCGTGCTGCGCAATGCCTCGACCACCTGCCCGACGGCCTGGCGCTCTTTGGCGGCGCGCAGGCCTTGTTGCAGGCCAAACCCTACCAACCCGGCCGCGATGCTGATCAAGACGATCACCACCAGCATCTCCAGCAGGGTAAAGCCGCGTTGGGCGTTGGCCATGGTCGTGGGTTATTCCCAGTTGCCCAGGTCGGCGCTGTAGCCTTCGCCGCCGGGCTGGCCGTCCTGACCGTAGAAAATCAGGTCGAACGCACCGTGCTCACCGGGGAAGCGATAGCCGAAGGCATGGCCGAACGGGTCCTTGAGGTCCGACGGCTTGGCATACGGGCCGGCCCAACCGGCGCTGTTGCCCGGCTTGTCGACCAGTTGCTGCAGGCTCTTGGGCGGCGAGCCGACGTCCAGGCCGTAGCTTTCGATCTTCATGCTCAGGCTGGCCAACTGGGCCTTGCCCGCGCCGTATTTGCCCTTGTCCACATTGCCGCCGACCTGGCGTACCACGATGGTCGCGACAATGCCCAGCAGCACGATCACGGCGAGCATTTCCAGCAAGGTAAAACCGCCCTGGCGGCGGGCGGGCTTGAATCGGGTATGGCGCATCAGCGTGTTTCCTTAAGGGTTCATATATTGCTGGTCAGGCTCATCAGCGGCAGCATGATCGCCAGCATGATCACCGCCACCAGCACCGCCATGACCACGGTCAGGGACGGCACCAGCGCGGCGAGCAGGCGGTCGATGCCGCGTTTGGCCTCGACGTCGAACACCTCGGCGACTTTGAGCAGCATGCTGTCGAGTTCGCCGGCCTGTTCGCCGACTTCAATCATTTGCAACGCCAGGTCGGGCAGCAGCGGCTCGCTGCCGAAGGCGCTGGCCAGGGTGCCACCGCCCTTGACCGACTCGGCGGCCTGGGCGACCTGGGCTTGCAGGGCGCGGTTGGTGCAGACCTGGCGGGCAATCACCAGCGCTTGCAGCAGCGCCACACCGTTGCTCAGCAGGGTGCCGAGGGTGCGGGCCAAACGGGCGGCTTCGACCCGTTGCAGCAACGGGCCGATGATGCGGATGCCCAGCACGCGGCGGTCATAGCGTTCGCGGCGCTGGGGATCGCGCAGGCGCGCGGCCAGAGCCCATGCGCCGACAATCAACCCGGCCAGCACCGCCAGGCCGTAGGCCCCGAGGAATTGGCCGAGGCCCAGGATCACCTCGGTGATCAGCGGAATCGGCACGCCCAGGTCCTTGAAGATCGGCACGAACTGCGGCACCACATAGGCCAGCAGCAACGCCAGCGAACCGAGCACGCCGACCACCAGAAACGCCGGGTAGATCAGCGCGTTGATCACTTCGCCCCGGAGTAACTGGCTGCGCTCCAGGTAATCGCTGAGCTGGCGCAGGGTGTCTTCGAGGGCGCCGCCCGCCTCGCCGGCGCGGACCATGCTCAGGTACAGCGGCGAAAACTGGCTGCCCTCCGCCTCCAGCGCCTTGGATAACGGCTGGCCGGCCTTGACCTGTTCGCGGATGCGCTCGATCAGCGCGCGGGTCTGGGGCTGGCCGGGCTGCTTGAGCAGGATGCCCAGGGAGCGTTCCAGCGGCTGGCCGGCGCCCAATAGCGTGGCCAATTGTTGAGTGAAACTGACCAGCGCCGCGCCGTTCAACTGGCCCCGGCCAAAGGCCTTGCGCAGGCCCTGGGCGCCCGCCACCTCGATCTGCAACAGCAGCAAACCGCGCTTGTGCAGCGCGGCGACGGCGGCATCCTGGTCCTTGGCTTCGAGGGTGCCGTTCTGCGCCTGGCCCTGGCTGTCGAGGGCGCGGTATTTGAACAGGCTCATGCGCCCTCTCCCCGGGTGACGCGCAGCACTTCTTCAAGTGAGGTGACACCGGCCACGGCCTGGCGCAGGCCTTCTTCATGCAAGGTGCGCAGGCCGCCACGGCGGGCGGCCTGTTCGAGGGTGGCGGCGTCGGCCTGGCGCATCAACAGGCTGCGCAGTTCGTCGTTCATCACCAGCAGTTCGGTGATCGCACTGCGGCCGTGGTAGCCACCGCCCGGCGCATCGGCGTGGGGGCGATAAAGCATGATCGGGCGCTGCTCGGTAAACCGGTCGAGGCCGTGTTCGGCGATCAATTCCGCCGGTGCTTCGAAGGCTTCGCGGGTGGCCGGGTCCAGGCGCCGCACCAGGCGCTGGGCAAGGATGCCGTTGACGGTCGAGGCAATCAGGTAGCTTTCGACACCCATGTCCAGCAAGCGCGTGATACTCGCCGCCGCGCTGTTGGTGTGCAGGGTCGAGAGCACCAGGTGGCCGGTGAGGGACGACTGGATGGCGATACGGCAGGTTTCCAGGTCGCGGATTTCACCGATCATGATCACGTCCGGATCCTGGCGCACGATGGAGCGCAGCGCACCGGCGAAGTCCAGGCCGATGGCCGGTTTCACCTGGATCTGGTTGATGCCCTCAAGCTGGTATTCCACCGGGTCTTCGACGGTGATGATCTTGCGCTCGGCGGTATTGAGCCGCGACAGCGCGGTGTACAGCGTGGTGGTCTTGCCCGAGCCGGTGGGCCCGGTGACGAGCAGGATGCCGTGGGGCCGCTCGAGCACTTCGAGGAAGGTTTCCAGGCGCTGGCCATCAAAGCCCAGGCTCTGGAAATCGAACTGCACGGTCTGGCGGTCGAGCAACCGCATGACCACCGACTCGCCAAAACTGGTGGGCACCGTGGACACCCGCAAGTCCAGCGCCTTGCCCTGGATGCGCAGCATGATGCGCCCGTCCTGGGGCAGGCGCCGCTCGGCAATGTCCAGGCGCGCCATGATCTTCACCCGCGAAATGACCGCTGCCGAAGAGCTGGACGGCGGCGCCTCGGCGTCGTGCAGCACGCCGTCGATGCGGTAGCGCACCTTGAGCTGGTTTTCGAAGGGTTCGATATGAATGTCCGAGGCGCGATGTTCCACCGCGCGCTGCAGGATCAGGTTGACCAGGCGAATCACCGGCGCTTCGGAGGCCATGTCCTTGAGGTGCTCGATGTCTTCCAGGGCACCGCCCTGCTCGTCGAGGTTTTCGATCAGGGTGCCCATCGCCGAACGACCCTGGCCGTAGTAGCGCTCGATCAGGGTTTCGACTTCGTTGCGCGGCCCCACGGCCAGCCACACCGGCACGCCACAGGCATAGGCCATGGCCTGGAACGGGTAGACCAGCGACGGGTTGGCCGCCAGCACCCGCAGGCCGCCCTGGCTCCAGCCCACGGGCACCACCTGGTAGTGGCGCATGAAACGCTCGGTCAATACCGGCAATGGGTCCAACAGCGGCGGCGCAGCATCGGCCAGCAGCAGCGGTGCGCCGAGCAGGTCGGCCCAGGCACGGGCCAGCTCCACTTCCGAGACCAGCCCCAAGCGCGTGAGCAGGCCGAGCAACTCGGTGTCGCCGCCCTCCTGAGAGAGGCGCCGGGCACGCTCCAGGTCAACGGTTTTCAACCCGGCGTGCTGCATCAGCCACGCGCAGACCTGTTCGGTGTGCGGGATGTGCAGTTGGCAGGCATCGATGGGCGTTGAGGGGCTGGGCATGGGTAAAAATCTGAGGGGCTATATGACCCCCCTGTAGGAGCGAGCTTGCTCGCGAAAAAGGTACATCCGACGCCGCGATGCGCTTGGAATACTTTCGCGAGCTAGCTCGCTCCTACAGGGGGTCAGGCTTACTTGGTTGGCGCTGTTTTAGAGGTAGCAGATTGGCTCAGCGGCCGCCCACCCTTGGTGGTTTCAGCTTTCTGTTTTTTGACGGCCTTGGCATCGTGGGCCTGGGTCAACACCGTGGAATCGGCGGCGCCGGATTTCGCATCGGCGTCCGTGGACTCGGCCGCCATCGCCGCGCCACTTAGCGCAACGCCCAATACAACACCGGCACCCAACAGGGAAATCTTCATCAACTTTCTCCAGATCAAAAACAGCAGATAGCCCAAGTGGCGCCTTGAACTCGATCAAGACCCTACACCAAAGCGTTGTGTATGACAGCTTGTGTAAACATGGCACTTTGAAACTACCGAGCCATGCCACTAGTTAGCCACGACTCGATAAATTTTCTTAAACCAATCGACTGGTAGGTTTAGCCTTAGTTCCGAAAGGTAAGAAAATATTTCTTATTTCACGCAAAAATTAGCTTTCGTTTGACTTATAACCGCAAGAATTGCCTTAATTATGCGGTTTTTGCGGTTCAAAATGCCATCTCGTGATATCGCTTAGACACTATCCACAACAATAACTAATACAATTATTACACTTATAAAACTGCGAAATTCGCCAAATAGTTGCAATTAGCCATCGGTTAAAAATTGCGATCACGGGCAACTATTGCCCAGAAAAAAGTGACGAGGTGCAGTGCAACACGCACTTCTCGGCGCGCCCTGTTTACTGAACTGTTGTCGGAGAGACCCATGAATAAACGCAAAATGATCGGTGCACAGTCGGCTTTCGCCCTGCTGGCACTGGCCGTGTCCCAGGTGCATGCGGCCACCAGTCCTGCCCTGGATGAAGGTCGGGTAAGCCGCGCGGAAAAAGCCGCGGACAAGACCCTGGCAAAGATGACCCTGGAAGAAAAACTCGCCTACATCGGCGGCACCGGCGGCTGGGACGTCAAGCCACTGACCCAGTACGGTATCCCGCAGATCCACGGCGCCGATGGCGGTGTGGGCGTGCGCTACACCAGCGAAGGCAACGCCCAGGGCGTGGTCTACCCGTCGGGGCCGAACCTGGCCGCCAGCTGGAACCCGCGTCGCGCCATCGACCTGGGCCGTGCCCTGGGCTATGACACCGCCAGCGGCGGCTATCAGTTCGTCACCGGCCCTGGTGTGAATCTGTACCGCATGCCGTACAGCGGCCGGGCGTTCGAGTACCTGTCCGGTGAAGACCCGTTCCTCGGCGCCAGCCTGGCGCCGGCAGTGATCAACGGCATTCAGTCCCGTGGCGTGTGGGCCAATGCCAAGCATTTCGCCGCCAATGACCAGGAAAGCAACCGCTTCCACCTCAATGAAATCATCAGCGAACGCGTGCTGCGCGAGATGACCCTGCCGCCGTTCGAGTCCGCCTCGAAGAACAGCAAGGTCGCGATGATGATGTGTGCGTTCCAGAAGGTGAACGGCGAGTTCGCGTGCCAGAACAAGCACCTGATGCGTGACATCCTCAAGACCGAATGGGGCTACCCGGGCTTCGTGCAGAGCGACTACAACGCGGTGGTCGACGGTTTGCCGGCGGCCCAGGCGGGTACCGACCTGGACATGATGGGCTACCAGATGAACAGCACCATCCTCAAGCCGTACCTGGACAGCGGCGAGCTGAGCAGCGCGACCATCGATGACAAGGTGCGCCGCATCCTCAAGCAGATCTACCTGTACAAGTTCGACAGCAAGGCGCCGCTGACCAGCCACAACATGAACAGCGCCACCAGCAACCGCGTGGCCCTGAACGCCGCCCGCGAAGGCATCGTGCTGCTGAAAAACCAGAACAGCCTGCTGCCGCTGGACGCCAGGAAGGTCAAGCGCATCGCCGTGGTCGGCACCCTGGCCAAGTACGCGCCGCCTACCGGTTTCGGCAGCGCCAACGTCATGGCCGCCAACTACATCAGTGAGCTGAGCGGCTTGCAGCAACTGGCGCCAGGCGCCAAGGTCGAGTTTATCGACGGGCTGTCCCTGGACCCGGCCACCTCGACCTGGACCCATGCCGACGGCAATGGCAACAGTGTCAAAGGCTTGAAGACCGAGTTCTTCAGCAACACCAACTGGTCCGGTGACCCGGCCGCCAGCCGCACCGACACCCATGTCGACCTGGACTGGTCCACCGACAGCCTGCCGGTGAACGGCGATACCGCCGCCACCTCGATTCGCTACAGCGGCCAGATCACCCCGACGGTCAGCGGCGAGCAGGTGTTCAAGGTGCGTGCCGACGGCGCCGTGCGCCTCTACGTCAACGGCAAGAAAGTCCTCGACAACGGCGACGGCAAGCCGCTGCCGAACAACAGCATTCCGCCGACCATCCCGGTGTTTGCCAAGGTCAACCTGGAAGCCGGCAAACCGGTCGACATCAAGCTGGAATATTCACGCCGCAACGGCTACCTGTCGACCATGGGCGGCCTCGTCGGTGTGCAGATGAGCTGGGCGTCGCTGGTGGCACCGCAGGACCTGGCCAAGTACGACGCGGTACTGGTCGCGGCCGGTAACAGCAATGAGTACGAAGGCGAAGGCTTCGACCACAGCTTCGACCTGCCCGAGTACCAGAACCTGCTGATCCAGAGCATCGCCAAGGTCAACCCGAATACCGTGGTCACCCTGCACGGCGGTACCGGCCTGAAGATGAGCGACTGGATCGATCAGGTACCGGCCGCGCTGCATGCGTTCTACCCTGGGCAGAACGGCGGCCAGGCCTTGGCGGAGATCCTGCTGGGCAAGGTCAACCCGTCGGCCAAGCTGCCGATCAGCATCGAGCGCAACATCGAAGACAACCCGATCTACGCGACCTTCCCCACGTTCGACAACCAGGAAACCCTGGCCGAGATGAGCTACAAGGACGACCTGTTCCTGGGCTATCGCGGCTACGAGAAAAAGGGCATCAAGCCGCTCTACCCGTTCGGCTATGGCTTGTCGTACACCACCTTCGGCTACAGCAACATCAGCGTGACTCCTGGGGTGGCGGTGGCCGGTGCGCCGATCAAGGTGTCGTTCGACCTGGCCAACACCGGCAAGGTCGCGGGCGCCGAAGTGGCCGAGTTGTACGTGGGCCAGAACAACCCGAAAGTCGAACGCGCGATCAAGGAACTCAAGGGCTACAAGAAGGTGTTCCTCAAGCCGGGCGAGAGCAAGCGCGTGACCATCGAGCTCAACGATCGCTCGCTGGCCTACTACGACGTAGCGAGCAAGCAATGGGTGGTGGATGCCGACAGTTTCAACCTGTCGGTGGGCGCGTCGTCCCAGGATATTCGCCTGAACGCCAAGCTGGTCAACCCGTTCCGCCAGGAACTGTCGACCACCACCAGCAACCCGCTGCCACGCTCGGCGCTCAACTCGACGCTGCGTGAATCGACGGTGAAGACCGGCGGTGTGCTGCATCAAAACGAAGGCGACAGCGGCACCAGCGACGGTGATGGCTATGACATGAGCGATGACAGCAGCCAGGGCAGTGCTACCGGCAACTGATCCCTGTGGGAGGGGGCTTGCCCCCGATGAGCATGGGTATCTACACAACTGTGTAGCAGCCAACGCTAACCACGATGCGAAGCGAGCCGCCCTTGATCTTGATCTTGATCTTGATCTTGATCTCAGGCGCCCCGTTAACCACGCTGGCCGGAATTCGATAGTGTTTTGGGGGGGTAAACCGGCAGGGATGCCGGTTTAGCCGCCCCGCGCCATGGATGGCGCGTGGCGGCGGCCCCCCACATCACTGTCGGATTACGGGCACACCGAGCCTGGGCGAGGTGCCGAGTGGTGGGGCGAAGCGTTTTTGGTTACTTTTGGCGCTCTTCCAAAAGTGACCCGCTGTAAGAGCGGAACCCTAAGTAGCCGTTACCGCAGCAACGGATATGTACTCATTCCAACCCCAGCACATGGCCGGCCCAGAGACCGCCATCGGGGGCAAGCCCCCTCCCACATGTTGACTGTGTTCAACTCAGGTTCTGATGGCTGCCTCGACCCGCGCGATGTAGCTGTCAAACCGCGCCACCAGGTCCACCTGCTCCGGAAAGCGCAGCCACTGGATCTGCAGGCCATCCATCATGGCCAGGATTTCTTCCACCAGCCCGGCGATGTCCACATCGCTGCGCACCTCCCCCGCCGCGACCAGGTCGGCAAACTGCCCCTGCATGCGCTGGTGAATCGCCGCATAGCGCGCCTGGAACCAGGCCCAGGCCGGATGGGTGTCCAGCAGGCTTTCGGCATTCAAGATGGTAAACGCGCGCACCACGCCCGGTGCCGTGGCATTCGAACGATTGATCGCACGCAGGCTGCCGAGTAAGCCATTGAGGGTTTTCTCCGCACGTACCTCATCGGCAATCCGTTGATTGACCTCATCGCGACGCTGCAACACCCCCATCAACAGCGAGATTTTGCTGGGAAAATGATGCAGCAGCCCGGCCACCGAAATACCCACGATCGCCGCCACCTGGGCCATCGAGGCGCCGCTGTAGCCTTCCAGGGAGAACACCTGCAGGGCCGCGTCCAGCAGCTCTTCGCGGCGTTTTTCACCTTTGGGGGCGCGGCGGGTCTTGGGGGCGGGTTCGGTCATGGGCAGGTCCTAGTGGGCGGTAAAAAAGCTCAGGCGCTTTCCCGTTCGATCAAGCGGCAATCCAACAGGTTCAAACGCTGTACGGCATCCGGCAACACGCCGAGGCTTTCCAGCACGCGGGTTGCCGCCAGTACGCCGATCTCCAAGGCCGGCGGTTTGATCGTACTCAGGCTGGGCAACAACATTTCGGCAAACGGGTAGTCACCGAATCCAAGCACCGCGCACTTTAACCCGGAACGCTGCCCCGCCAGCAAACCACCGGCGGCGAGGTTGTCATTGGCGAAGAAGATCGCGTCAGGTGGGGTGGCGTGGTTCATCAGGGCTTGCATCGCCTGCTTGCCGGCTTCGAAGGGCGCGCTGTCGGCGTCCGGGACGAAGACCCGGGGCTGTACACCCAGTTCGATCAGGGTTGCGGCAAACCCATCGCCCCGTTCCAGCGCGCTGAAGTCGCCCGTGGCGCTGTTCTGCACGAAGGCCATGCGCCGATAGCCCTTGCCATGCAGGTAGCGTGCGGCCATGACGCCGACGTCATAGTGGGAGAAACCGATCTGCACCGGCGCGCGTTCGGGCACGTAGTCCCAGGTTTCCACCACCGGGATATCGGTGTCGGCGATCATCTTTTCGGTACCTGGACTGTGGAAGCGACTGGTCAGCACCAGCGCTGCCGGCGACCAGCCGAGGAACGCGCGCACCGCGCTTTCTTCCTGCTCGGCGCTGAAGTAACTGGACGCCAGCAACAGCTGATACCCATGGCGACTGAGGGTGTCGCTGAAGCCCTGGATCGTGTTGGCAAAGATCGGCCCCGAGATGTTCGGGATCACCATCGCCACGATCCGCCCCCGCGCCGACGCCAGCCCGCCGGCCACCAGGTTGGGCACATAACCCAGCTCGGCCACCACCTCGGCGATGCGCTCGCGACGCTCGGGCGAGACCTGCTCCGGCTGGTTGAAATAGCGCGACACGGTGATCGCCGACACCCCGGCCTGGCGGGCCACGGTGTTCAAGGTGACGCGCCCGGCGCCACGGCGCTTGCGCGGTTTGTCTTCGCTCACGGGATCATCCTGCTAACAACCAAAAAGAATATAGGAATAATTTTTAAGTCTTTGACGCTCTAAACCCGAGCTACCAATAATGCCGATGTTAGCGCTAACAAAGCGCGCTGTCTGCTACTCGCTCAAGCGAATGCCCAAGGCAGTTTCCACAGGCGCTGACGGTCGCAAGAACCGCAGCGGTTCAGGGCATTTTTCGAGCGAACACACCATGCACAGGCACACGCACTTATTCCTTCTCGCCGGTCTGACCGCCCTCCCCGTGCCCGGCGCCTTTGCTGCCGACGAGCAGGAACCCACGCTCAAAGCGGTGACGGTCACCGCCACCCGGCGTGAAGAATCCCTGCAAAAAGTCCCGGTGGCGGTCTCGGTGCTGGACGGCGAACAACTGGAGCGCGACAACCGCAACGGCGTGGCCAGCATCGCCCAGCAAGTGCCGTCGCTGAACTTCCGCACCGGCGCCTCGAACAAGGACACCTCGCTGTTCGTGCGCGGCGTGGGCACTATTTCCACCTCTCCTGGCGTGGAGCCGACGGTGGCCACGGTGATCGACGGCGTGGTCTACGCGCGCCCCGGCCAGGCCACCCTCGACCTGCTGGACCTGGAGCGCATCGAAGTGCTGCGCGGCCCGCAAGGCACCTTGTTCGGCAAGAACGCCTCGGCCGGCGTGCTCAACATCACCAGCAAGGCGCCCAGCGCCGAGACCCATGGCTATATCGACCAGGCGTACTACAGCGGCAATGAAAGCCGCACCCGTTTCGGCATCGGCGGCAGCCTGGTGCCGGATGTGCTCAAAGGCTCGATCAGCACGCTGTTCGGCAGCTACGACGGTAACGTCGATAACCCGCACAACGGCCAGGAGGTCAACGGCTACAACCACAAGGGCATCCGCGGCAAGCTGGAATTCACCCCCAACGATGACGTGAAACTGACCCTGATCGCCGACTAAATGCAGTCCCACGACGACGCGCCGAATGGCGTGGTCAGCAAGTCCCTGAGCCCGGCCTTCAGCAATGCCTTGAGCCCGGTGCGCGCCTCCAGCGACAACCGCGACATCAACACCGATACGCGCAGCCATGTCGAAGACACCAACAAAGGCTTGTCCGCTCAGTTGGACTGGAACCTCGGCGACTACACCCTGACCTCGATCACCGCCTGGCGCGGCTGGGACAACACCCAGTACCAGGACGGCGACCGCCTCGGCACAGTGACCGCCGCCTTCCCCGGCACCGCCGACAAGGGCGAGCTGGCCTTCGACCAATACTCCCAGGAACTGCGCCTGGCCTCGCCCAAGGGTGAGTTCCTGGAATACGTCGGCGGCCTGTTCTACATGCACGGCAAGGACGAGGAAACCTATCAGCGCACGCTCACGACCACCACGCGCACCGACCGTGGCATCGCCGACTACAGCACCACCAGCGACAGCTACGCGGTGTTCGGCGAGACCACGCTGAACTTCACCTCACGCTTTCGTGGCATCGCCGGCCTGCGCTACACCCACGATGAGCTGAAATACGATCACCGCCGCGTCTCCACCTCGGCCACCACGGTCAGCGGGATTCAACCGGCCACCTCCAGCTCCGGCTCGGTGGACGAAGACGGCTGGTCCGGTCGCCTCGGGGTGCAGTACGACCTCAGCGACAGCGTCACCAGCTACCTGACCTACTCGCGCGGCTACAAGGGCCCGGCCTACAACGTGTTCTTCAATATGCAACCGCGCGACACCGATGCGCTCAAGCCGGAAACCTCCAACACCTGGGAAGCCGGGATCAAGGCCACCGCCTGGAACAACCGCCTGACCACCAACCTGGCGGTATTCCACAGCGATTACGACAACTACCAGGCGAACTTTTTCGACACCGTCGCCGGCCAGGTCGTGACTCGCCTGATCAACGCCGGCAGCGTCAGCACCGAAGGCGTCGAGCTGGATTACGCCCTGCAGGCCACCCAGCAACTCAAGCTCTCCGGCGCCCTGGCCTACACCCGTGCGCGCATCGATGAGTTCGCCTGCCCGGCGGGCGCAGCAGCGACGTGCAACGTGAACGGCAAGCCACTGCCCTTCAGCCCGGACTGGAAAAGCTACGTGCACGCCGACTACACGATCCCGCTGGATAACGGCCTGGACATCGAACTGGGCACCGACTACAGCTGGCAGAGCGAAGTGCAGTACGACATCAGTCAGAACGTCGACACCAAGCAAGGCGCCTACGGCATCTGGAACGCCAGCGTGGCCCTGGCCGACTACAGCAATGGCTGGCGCGTGGCGTTGCTGGCCAAGAACCTCGCCGACAAGTCCTACTCACCGCTGCTGGCCAGCGGCGGCAACTACATCTACCGCGCCGTACCCCGTGACGATGAGCGTTACTTCGGCGTGCAACTGCGCAAGGATTTCTAGCATGAGCCGTCAACTGAAACTCGGCGCCTTTCTCATGGCCACCGGGCACCATGTCGCCGCCTGGCGCCACCCGGACGTGCCGGCGGATGCCGGGCTGGATTTCGCCCAGTACAAACACCTGGCGCGGGTGGCCGAAGCGGCGAAGTTCGATGCGCTGTTCGTGGCCGACAGCATCGCCGCCGCCACCGGCACGATCGCCAGCCATATGGCGCGCTCGGACCATTTCGAGCCGCTCACCCTGCTCTCGGCGCTGAGTGCGGTGACCGATAACATCGGCCTGATCGCCACGGCGACCACCAGCTACAACGAGCCCTACCATGTGGCGCGCAAGTTCGCTTCGCTGGATCACCTGTCCGGCGGGCGCGCGGGCTGGAACCTGGTGACCTCGGACAACGCCGCCGAAGCGCAGAATTTTGGCCGCGACGAACACCTCAGCCATGGCGAACGCTACAGCCGCGCCAAGGAGTTTCATCAGGTGGTGACCGGGTTGTGGGACAGCTGGGAAGACGATGCCTTTGTGCGCGACAAGGCCAGCGGCAACTATTACGACCCGACGAAACTGCATGTACTGGACCATGTGGGCGAACATTTCCGGGTCAAGGGCCCGCTGAATGTGGCGCGCTCGCCCCAGGGCCAGCCGGTGATCGTGCAGGCCGGCTCGTCCGAAGCCGGCCGTGAGCTGGCCGCGCAGACCGCCGAGGTGGTGTTTACCGCACAGACCTCGCTGGCCAATGCCCAGGCGTTTTATGCCGACCTCAAGGGCCGCTTGAGCCGGTACGGGCGCGGGCCGGACTCGCTGAAAATCATGCCCGGTGTGTTTGTGGTGGTCGGGGCGACCGAGGCCGAGGCCCAGGCCAAATTCGAGGCATTCCAGGATCTCGTCGAACCTGAGGTGGGCGTCGCGTTGCTGGGGCGCATGCTGGGCAATTTCGACCTGTCCGGCTACCCGCTGGACGGGCCGTTGCCGGCGCTGCCGTTGACCGACAGCGGACAACGCAGTCGTCAGCAACTGCTGAGCGACTTGGCCAACCGTGAGCAACTGACCCTCGCGCAATTGGGTCGGCGAATTGCCGGTGGCCGCGGGCATTACAGCCTGATCGGCACGCCTGCGCAGATTGCCGATGAGCTGCAGAACTGGTTCGAAAACGGCGCGGCCGATGGCTTCAATATCCTGGTGCCGCACTTGCCGGGTGGGTTGGAAGACGTCGCGCAATGGGTGGTGCCCGAGCTGCAGCGGCGCGGCCTGTTTCGCACTGAATACAGCGGTTCCACCTTGCGCGAAAACCTCGGCCTGGCGCGCCCGGCCCATCGATTTACAGAGGGTAAAGCATGAAGTTTCCAGCACTGCTCCTGGCCTTGCTGGCGGTGACGCAAACCGCCCTGGCCGCCGACCCCGCCACCTTGCGTATCGGCTACCAAAAAGGCTCCATCGCGCTGGTCCTCGCCAAGCAACATGACCTGCTGGAAAAGCGTTTCCCGAAGACGGAGGTGAAGTGGATCGAGTTCCCCGCCGGCCCGCAGATGCTTGAAGCGCTGAACGTGGGGGCACTGGATGTGGGTTCCACCGGCGACATCCCGCCGCTGTTCGCCCAAGCCGCCGGGGCCGACCTGGTCTACATCGGCGCCGAACCGCCCAAGCCCAGCGCCGAGACGATCCTGGTGCGCAACGATAGCCCGCTGCATTCGGTGGCGGACCTCAAGGGCAAGAAAGTGGCGTTCCAGAAGGGTTCCAGCTCCCACAACCTGATCCTGCGCGCGCTGAACAACGCCGGCCTGAGCTACAAGGACATCCAACCGGTGTACCTGCCCCCGGCCGATGCGCGAGCGGCGTTCGAACAAGGCAGCGTCGATGCCTGGGCGATCTGGGAACCCTACTCGTCACTCGCCTTGAGCCAGAGCCCCAGCCATGTGCTGGCCAATGGCGAAGGCTTGGGTTTGTCGGGTCCGGTGTACACCGCCCGGCGCGAGTATGCGCGGGACAATGGGGCCTTTATCCATGACCTGCTCGACGAGCTCACCGCCGCCGAAGCCCTTACCCGCAGCCAGCGCGAAGACAGTTTGAAAGTACTGACCGAGTTCATGGGCCTGCCCGCCGACGTGGTTGCACGCTACATGGACAACCGCCCGCCTTCGCCGATTTTGCCGATTGATGAAGGGATCATTCAGGCGCAGCAGGCGACGGCGGATCTGTTTTTCCAGAATCGGTTGTTGCCCAAGGCCATCGAAGTGAAGAAGGCCGTGTGGAATTCCAAAGCCGACTGAGATCCTAATGTGGGAGGGGGCTTGCTCCCGATGGCGGTGGGTCAGTCAATGCATGAGGTGACTGACACACTGCTATCGGGAGCAAGCCCCCTCCCACATTTTTTGACCGAGTCAGGTTTGGGCTCGGGTGCTTTTTTCTATCAGGCACATGGGGGTGCCGGCCACCGGTTCGCTCATGATCTGCACCTGCACCTCAAACACCTGGCGCATCAACTCGGCACTGATCACCTGTGCCGGCGCGCCATCGGCCACCAGCTTGCCGGCGTGCATCACCGCCAGGTGGTCGGCGTAGCGGCAGGCCTGGTTGATGTCGTGGAGCACGGTGATCACGGTCTTGCCTTCGGCGGCGAGTTCGCCCATCAGGTCGAGCAGTTCGACTTGGTGGCTGATGTCGAGGTAGGTGGTGGGTTCGTCGAGCAGCACTACGGGGGCGTTCTGTGCCAGGACCATGGCCAGCCAGGCGCGTTGACGCTGGCCGCCGGACAGGTCCGCCAGGGCGCGGTCGGCCAGGTTGTCGAGCTCCAGGCGTTGCATGGCTTGGGTCACATGGGCCCGGTCACTGCCGCTCAGGCGTCCCCACAGCGAGTTGTGCGGGCTGCGGCCGTAGGCGACCAACTGGCGCACGCTGACGCCTTCGGGCACCGGCAGCACTTGGGGCAGGAATGCAATGTGCCGGGCCAGTTGGCGGGCGGACAGGCTGGCGTAGGCCTGGCCATTCAGGCTCAGCTCACCTTGCGTGGGCTTGAGGATGCGCGCAAACGCCTTGAGCAAGGTGGACTTGCCGCAGCCATTGGGGCCGATTAACGCGGTGACTTTTCCCGTCGGCGGCGTAAACGACAGCCTCTGCACGATGGGTGTGGCGCCGTAGCCGATATCCAGCGCGCGTGCTTGAAGAATACTCATGTCATCAGCCCTTGAACCGTGCCAGCAACCAAAGAAAATACGGTGCGCCAATCACCGCCGTAAGCACCCCGGCGGGGATTTCGCTGGGTGCGATCAACGTGCGTCCGAGGGTGTCGGCCAACACCAGTAACAGCGCGCCGATCAGCATCGCCGCCGGCAGCAGGTACTGGTGATGCCCACCGACCAGGCGCCGTGCCATATGCGGTGCGACCAGGCCGATAAAGCCGATCGGCCCGATCACGCCCACGCCCAGGCTGGTGAGCAGCACCGCGCAGGCCATCGCCAGCCAGCGTGTGCGGTTCAGTGCGGTGCCCAGGCTGTGGGCCGCCTCATCGCCGAGGGCGATCAGGTTCAGCGGTTTGGCCAGGCACAGCCCCAGCGGGATCAACACCAGGAACGGCAGCACCAGCGCTACATGGTGCCAGTTGCGGCTCCACAGGCTGCCGGTGAGCGCGAGCAAGGCGGTGTTGATGTCCAGCGGGTGGGACAGGATCAGAAACTCGGTGACGCTGGACAAGGTCACCGCAATCGCCACCCCGGACAGCGCAAAACGCACGCCGGAAAAACTCACACCGGTGTTGTACAGCGCCAACAGCAACGCACCACCGGCGCCGCCCAGGCAGGCCACCAGCGGCAGCCAGGCAATCGGCAGGTGCGGCCAGCTGATGATCGCCACGGTCAGCGCGAGCCCCGCACCTTGGGTGACACCGAGGATCTCCGGCGAGGCCAGCGGGTTGCGAATCACGCCCTGCACAATCGCCCCGGCCAGGCCGAATGCGCAGCCGGCGAGGATCGCGATCAGGCTGCGTGGCAGGCGGTGGTTCCAGACTTCAAAGTCGAGGGCGTCATGGGCCAGCAGGCGCTCCAGCACGGTTTCGGGCGTGAGCCACAGGGTGCCGGCGCTGAGGCTGACGAAGGTCGCCAGCAGCAACAAAACGAGCAGCAGCCAAAGGCGCAATCGTGGCTGGGTCATAGGGCACGCCTGGCGAGAAAGAGGAAGAATGGTGCACCAATCAGTGCCGTGACCACCCCGGCCGGGGTTTCCACCGGGAACGCCACGGCGCGGCTGAGCAGGTCGGCACCCAGCACGATCACTGCGCCCAAGGCGGCACTGAGTGGGATCAGCCAGCGGTAGTCATTACCGAGAAACTGGCGAAGGATATTCGGCGCGATCAACCCGACAAAGCCGATGGGCCCGACCGCGCAGACACTCGCCCCCACCAGCAACAGGCTGGCGACGAACACCTGCAAACGCAGGCTGGCAATGCCCACGCCCAACGAGCGCGCGGCGTCTTCGCCAAGGTTGATCAGGTTCAAGCGCGGCGCACACCACAGCGCCCACAGGCCGCCGATCAAGGTGCACGGCCAGAGCAATTGCACCTGGGCCGCACCGACGTTGGCCAGGGAACCGGCCAGCCAATTGAGCACGCTTTGCGCCTGGGCCTCGACCAGGATCACCGTGAGCCGCGTCAAGGCAGCACACAACGCGGCGACGGCCACCCCAGCCAACACCAGGCGACCTTGGGCCGTGGCCGGCGACCAGGCGCCACCGAGGCTGAACACTGTGATCCAGGCCAGTGCGCCGCCCAGGCAGGTCATCAGCAAGGCAGCGCCGGCAAACGGCGGTGCGACCAACCCGGTGGAAAACAACGCGAGCCCCAACGCCGCACCTGCCGTCACGCCGAACAGCGACGGCGATGCCAGACGGTTGCGGGTGATGCCCTGCATCAGCGCCCCGGCCAGGCCCAGGCAGGCGCCCACCAATGCCGCGCACACCGCACGCGGCACGCGCAACTGGGCGACGATATAGGCCATATTGCCGCCCACGCTGCCCTGATGCACCAGCCCATTCCAGGCGTCGGCCGCCGTGAGAGTGAACGGCGACCAGCTGTACAACGACAGCCAGAACAACACGGCAGCCAGCACCACGATGCCGGCTGCGGCCAAACCACGGCCCATGCTTATTGGCTCAGTACGGCTTTGCCGCCCTTGAGGATCGCCAGGGCGTCCTCGGCGATCTGCTCCGAGGCCAACACACCACGGTTGCGCGCCCAGCTGTCACCGTCCACTTCGGCCACCTGCTGGTTGCGCACCGCGCCCAACACTTGCCACAGCGGCTGCTTGCTCCAGCTGTCGACGATGCTCGGGCGGCGGTAATGGCCGACCAGCAGCCAACCCGGATCGAGGGCGAGCAGTTGTTCGAGGCTAACGAATTCGGTCGGCGCGGCGTTGGCGCGCACCGACGGCACTTTCAGGCCGATGGCTTGCAGCACGCTGCCGGCGTAGGAGTCCGGGCCGTGCACGGAGAAGCTGTCTTCACGGGCGACACCGAACAACACGCTGGCACCGGCGGGGATCTGCTGGGCGATTTTCTTCAGGTTTTCGCGGTTTTGTGCGATGCGGGCTTCCATCTGCGGGCTTTTGCCCAAGGCCTTGCCGATCAGCTCAGCGGACTTGAGGCTGCCCTCGTAATCCTCACCGCGCGACGGCAGCAACAGGGTTGGCGCAATACTCGCCAAGTCGCTGTACAGCGCCTGGTGGCGGTTGAGGTCGGCCACGATCAGGTCCGGCTTGAGCCGCGCGATTTCCTCGATGCTCGGTTGCGAGCGCAGGCCCACGGATTTCCACTGGCCGATGGCCTGACGCACACGCGGCAGCACGCGATTGGCGTCGCCATCATCGGCGGCGCCGACTGGGGTGACGTCCACGGCGGCGAGGCTGTCGAGAAAAGAGAACTCCAGCACCACCACACGCTTGGGCGCATCGGGCAGATGCACCGCGTGCTGGCCGTCGTTGAGGTCGATGGGGGCAGCGCTTAACAAGCTGGAAGAGAACGCCAGCAGGCAGGCGGCAAGGGTGGGGACGGAGCGCAGCAATCGCATGGAGGTACCTCGGCGTTAAAACACCCCAACTGGACGGGCTGGGGAAAACGGCGGGTACTATTCCATATCGGGGCGACGTGATCAAAAAACATTCTCATTTGTGGGAGGGGGCAAGCCCTAATGCCAGTCAGTTAAGGCTTTTTGTAGGAGCGAGCTTGCTCGCGAAAAACTCACAGGCGCCGCGTTCATTCAG
>NZ_QGAA01000034.1:0-26539 GCF_005233485.1 Pseudomonas sp. CFBP13509 | reverse complement strand
AAAAAACTAAAAAATAATAAAATTAGAGAATATTAGCTTATATCAAAACAGCATTATATTTTCAAAACCCATTCCGTTATGTTTGATCGCAACAGCCTACCCCTGACCTTGGATGGTACCCAGCGTAATCAAGATTCTGCGCGCCATAACCGGGTGATCATCCCCGCAGCAGAATCGTTGGAAGGGAGTTCAACGTATGTTGCCAATTCAAACCCAGCGCCACACCTAGTCCCCAATCGCCGCAACCCCACTGAAAAAAATCGAGCACCGCGCCCGCCCGCGTGACTGCCCGACTTCGCGATTTGGAATGTCTGGAGTGGCTATGAAGCAAGTCTTACAACCGACCGCCATCCTGGCGCTGGCAATCCTGGCCACTACCGCCCGGGCCCAGGACGACAGCACCCTGTCCACCGTGGTGGTCACCGGTAACCGTGGCGCCGAACAGCGCACGGTCACCAGCAGCCCGGTGCCGATCGATGTGGTCAGCGCCAAGCAATTGCAGAGCACCGGCAAGCCCGGTCTGATGGAGGCCTTGAGCGCGGTGATCCCGTCGCTGACCCTGCCGGAAAAAACCGGTTGGGACGCCAGCGGCATCGCCCGTGCGCCGAACCTGCGCGGCATGAGTGCCGCCGAGGTGCTGGTGCTGGTCAATGGCAAGCGCCGCCACACCGCGGCCACCCTGAACATCAACGGCATCAACACCGGCGCCGCACCGGCCGATCTGGATTTGATCCCCATCAGCGCCATCGACCACGTCGAAGTCCTGCGCGACGGGGCCGCCGCCCAGTACGGCTCCGATGCCATCGCCGGGGTCATCAACGTGATCCTCAAGGCCGACACCAGCGGCACCTCGGTGACCCATGTCGGCCAGGGTTACGACGGCAAGAAACAGACCGTGCAGCAAAGCCTCAACAAGGGCTTCGAGATCGGCAACGGCGGCATCGTGCAGTTGGCCCTGGACGCGCGCAGTCAGAACGACGACAACAAGGCCAGCGCCAACGGCTACACCTACGCCCAGGCCTTTGAGCAGGCCGGCCGCTCCACCTACGGCGGCTACGGCACACCGAAGACCAACCTGCTGACCCTGGGCTACAACGCCGAATTGCCGATCGACGACAGTTTCAGCCTGTATTCCTTCACCACCTATTCGCGGCGCAAGGCCGAGCAGGGCCAGAACTTCCGCCTGCCGACCATCACCAACACCATTACCACCGGGCCTAACGGGTACGCCGGCGGCTACACGCCGACCTGGTATATCGACGAGGACGACTTCCAGGCCGCATTCGGCGGTAAAGGCACCGTCGGCGAGTGGGACTGGGACCTGTCCACCACCTACGGACGCAACGCGGCGGAGCAGGGCACCACCCATAACCAGAACCCCTCCCTGGGCGAGGCCACGCCGAACAGCTTCACCTCCGGCACCTGGATTTCCACCGAGCTGACCACCAACCTCGATTTCAAGCGCGGCTTCGATATCGGCCTGCAAAAGCCGCTGGACCTGAGCTACGGTTTCGAACATCGCCGCGACACCTACGAGGTGCAGGCCGGTGACTATGAGTCCTACGCCAACGGCGGCTACTGCGTGGCACCGGGTAACTGTGCGTCGTCCGGGGCCCAGGTCACCAACGGCATCTCGCCGGATGAAGAAAGCAGCGCCTCGCGCAACAGCCTCGCCAGTTACGTCGACGTGGGCTTCAACCCGGTGCCGGACTGGTACGTGGGCACCGCGTTTCGCTACGAGCATTACAACCAGGGCGTGGGCGCTACCCGCAGCGGCAAGCTGACCACCCGCTACGACTTCACCCCGCAATTCGCCGTGCGCGCCACCGTGAGCAATGGCTTCCGTGCGCCGTCCCTGGCCAACAGCCTGTTCAGTGCGCGGTCCACCACCTATGGCGTGGTCGACGGCGTGTACCAGTCGATCAACTACGGCGTGCTGCCGGTAGGTTCGGCCGCAGCCCAGGCCTTGGGGGCGCAGGAACTGAAACCCGAGCGTTCCACCAACTTCAGCCTGGGTTTCACCCTCACCCCCAGCGATCGCCTGAGCTTCACCGCCGACGCCTACGTGATCAACCTGCGCGACCGCATCACCCTCACGGGCACCTTGCTCGGCCCGGAAATCACCCAGGTGCTGCAAGGCAATGGCATCACCTCCACCTCCGGCGGCCAGTACTTCATCAACGGCGCCGACACCCGCACCAAAGGCCTGGACCTGGTCGGCAACTACAGCCAGGACCTCGGCCCCTATGGCGCGCTGAAATGGACCGCCGCGTTCAACTGGAACCAGACCAGAATCCTCAATTACAAGGAATCCACCACGATCCTGGGCACGGCCTATGACCTGATGGACCGCCAGGCCCGCAACCTGATCACCGGCGTGCAGCCCAGCACCAAGCTGATCCTCGGTGGCGACTGGAGCATCGAGCGCTTCAACCTCAACCTGGCCCTGACCCGCTACGGCTCTTACAAAGAGGTCAACGTCTCCGCCGACCGCAGCCTCGACCGGGTCTACAGCGCCAAGTGGATCACCGACCTCGACCTTGGCTACACCCTCACCAAAGACCTCAACGTGGCCATCGGCGCCAAGAACCTGTTCGACGTCTACCCGAAAAAACAAGGTGTACCGAGCAGCACCATGGTCAGCAGCTACGGCACCTATTCGCCCTACGGTTTTACCGGCGGGTACTACTACACCCGCTTGACCTATGCCTTCTAGGCCGAGGAATACACCATGCCCATCGTTGCCAAATCCTATGACCTGATTGACTCGCCCGGCGCGCTGCGCCAGGCCCGAGTGTCCACACCGATCAAAGCCCTGCAGGTGGTGCCCGCGCGGCACCCCTGGCGCTGGGCCGGGTCGATCTTTGCCGCGCTGGTGCTGCTCGCCATCGGGCATTCCCTGGCCACCAACCCGCGCTGGGAGTGGGGCGTGTTCGGCCAGTGGTTCTTCTCGCCGTCGGTGCTGCGTGGCCTCGGCCAGACCCTGTTGCTGACGCTGCTGAGCACGGTGTTCAGCGCCATCCTCGGCACTGCGCTGGCGTTGGCGCGGCTGTCGGGCTCGCCGCTGCTGGCGGCCCTGGCCTGGGGCTACATCTGGTTTTTCCGCTCGATGCCGGCGCTGCTGGTGCTGATCATCCTCTACAACTTCGCCTACCTGTACGACCACATTGTCCTCGGTGTGCCGTTTACCGACCTGGTGTTCGCCGAGTGGTCGACGGTGGACGTGCTCAGCCAATTCACCGTGGCCGTACTGGGCCTGAGCCTGATGCAGGCGGCGTACGCGGCGGAGATCATTCGCGGCGGCCTGATCGGTGTGGATGCCGGCCAGCATGAAGCGGCGGCAGCCCTGGGCCTGCCGGCCTCGCGGCGCATCTTCCGGATCATCCTGCCCCAGGCGCTGCGCTCGATCCTGCCGTCGGGGTTCAATGAAATCATTGGCCTGGTCAAGGGCACCTCCATCGTCTACGTGTTGGCCTTGCCGGAGCTGTTCTACACCGTGCAGGTCATCTACAACCGCACCCAGGCGGTGATCCCGCTGCTGATCGTCGCCACCGTCTGGTACCTGATCATCACCACCGTGCTCACCAGCGCCCAGTACTACGTCGAGCGTCATTTCGCCCGGGGTACGGCCAGGGTGCTGCCGCCCACGCCATTGCAACGCGTGCGCCGCTGGCTGAAGGAGAACACCCATGAGTGAAGCCCGTGCCGGCCGTATCCAGATCCAGGGCGTGGGCAAGCGCTTTGGCAATCAACAGGTGTTGAAAGACATCGACCTGACCATCGATCCGGGCAAGGTCACGGTGATTCTCGGGCCGTCCGGCTCGGGCAAGTCCACCTTGCTGCGCACCATCAACCACCTGGAAAAGATCGACAGCGGGCACATCACCATCGACGGTGAATACGTCGGCTATCGACGCAAGGGCGACCTGCTTTACGAGCTCAAGGAACGCGAGATTCTCAAGCGCCGTATCGACGTCGGTTTTGTGTTCCAGAACTTCAACCTGTTCCCGCACCTCACCGCCTGGGAAAACGTCGCCGAGGCGCCGCTGGCGCACAAGCGCTGGAGCAAGGCCGACGCCCAGGCCAAGGCCACCGCACTGTTGGCCAAGGTTGGCTTGGCGGACAAGGTCGATGCCTACCCACGCCAGCTTTCCGGCGGCCAGCAACAGCGCGTGGCGATTGCCCGCGCACTGGCGCTGGACCCCAAGGTGCTGCTGTTCGATGAACCCACCTCGGCCCTCGACCCGGAACTGGTGGGCGAAGTACTCGACGTGATCAAGGGCCTGACCCAGCTGGGCGTGACCCTGGTGATCGTCACCCACGAAATCGGTTTTGCCCGCGAAGTGGCCGACCACGTGGTGTTTCTCTGCGACGGCGAGTTGATCGAAGAGGGCCCGCCCGAACAGATTTTCCGCCAACCCCGACATCCCCGCGCCAAAGCCTTTCTCGGCAAGGTGCTTTAGTTCAAGGAGTGACTGCCCATGTTCATCAACACCACCCGCGTGGCCCTGCTGGCGCTGGCCGTCAGCACCGCGCAAAGCGCATTCGCCGTGCAACAGGTCGACCTCAGCCCCGACCGCCCACGCATCCATGTGCCGCGTAACGAAGCGGCGATTGCGCAGATCCCGCCGGGCTTCAAGTTCGCCCAGCCGGGCAAGTTCACCGTGGCTGTGTCCGGCGTGGCCGGGCCGCCGCTGGCGCTGCTGGCCAGCGACGACAAGACCACCATCGGCAGCGAAGCCGACACCGCGCAACTGGTGGCCGACAGCCTCGGCCTGCAACTCAATGTGGTGCAGACCAGCTGGGAAGACTGGCCCCTGGGCGTCAGCTCGGGCAAGTACGACGCGGTGATCAGCAACGTCACCGTGACCGAGGCGCGCAAGAAGCGCTTTGACTTCGCCACCTATCGCCAGGATGTGCTCGGCTTCTACGTCAAGACCACCAGCAAGATCAGCGAGATCAAGCAGGCAGCCGATATTGCCGGGCTGAAGATCATCGTCGGCTCCGGCACCAACCAGGAAAAAGTCCTGCTGGCCTGGAACGAGGCCAACGAAAAGGCCGGCCTCAAGCCCGCGCTGTTGCAGTACTTCGACGACCAGGCCGCCGCGCAACTGGCGGTGCAATCGGGGCGCAGCGATGCGCTGTTCGGGCCCAACTCGGTGTACGCCTATTCGGCGGCGATTACCGGCGGCATCAAGCGCGTCGGTACGGTGAACGGTGGCTGGCCATTGCAGGCGGACATTGCCGTGACCACCCGCAAGGACAACGGCCTGGTCAAGCCGATCCACACCGCCCTGGAAGGCGCGATTGCCGGCGGCCAGTACGAGCAGGTGCTGCAACGCTGGGGCCTGGATGTGGAACGCGTCGACAAGTCGCTGATCAACCCACCGGGCCTGCCGGATTAAGGAGCAATCGACATGGGACTGACACGACGTGAAGCGTTGTCGAGCATCGCTGCGGTAGGCGGCGAAAAAGCCGTCAAGGATGCACTCGCGGTACTCGGCCTCGGGCCGTCATCGCACCGCCGACCGCAACCGTTGAAACTCAAGGACGGCCTGGGGCAGGGCACCCGCGTGCTGGTGCTGGGTGCCGGGATTGCCGGGCTGGTCACCGCCCTGGAACTGACCCGCGCCGGGTTCAGCGTGCAGGTGCTGGAAGCCCGTGAGCGAGTCGGCGGCCGCACCTGGACAATCCGTCATGGCGACCGCGTGGACTATAAGGATGGCCGTACGCAGACCGCCGCGTTCGAGCCGGGGCATTACTTCAACGCCGGGCCTGCACGGATTCCCAGCCAGCACCGCACGATCCTCGATTATTGCAGTGAGCTGGGCGTGCCGCTGGAAGTGCTGGTCAACAGCAGCCATGGCGCCCAGGTGCGGCCGGATGTGAACCAGCCGGCCTTCACCGTCGGCCAGGCGATCAACGATGCGCGCGGGCATTTGTCCGGGTTGCTGGCCAAAGCGGTGCAGCGTGATGCCCTCGACGATGTGCTGAGCGCCGAGGAACGCACGCGCTTGCTGGCGTTTTTGCACGTGTATGGCGACCTGTCCCAGGAGCTGGCCTTTGAGGGCACGATCCGTTCAGGGCACCTGGAGTCCCCGGCACATCCCGGCGCCTTGCCCGCCAGCCGCAGCCCGTTGGCGCTGGACCAACTGCTGCACCCCGAACTGTGGGGCGCCTTGCTGCACACCGAATTCCCGGAATTCTCGGCGACCATGTTCCAGCCGGTGGGTGGCATGGACCGCATCACCGACGCCTTCTACCGGCGCGTCAGCGATCACGTGC
Organism: Pseudomonas sp. CFBP13509; assembly: GCF_005233485.1. NCBI lineage: Bacteria > Pseudomonadati > Pseudomonadota > Gammaproteobacteria > Pseudomonadales > Pseudomonadaceae > Pseudomonas > Pseudomonas sp. CFBP13509. The sequence continues at coordinate 20,254 of NZ_QGAA01000034.1, read as the reverse complement.
AACTGGGTGCCCAGGTGCGCCAGATCCGTCAGTTGGAAAACGGCGTAGCCGTGACCTACCACGACCAACGCAGCGGTCGCGAGCAGGTGGTACGCGCCGACTATCTGGTCTCGACCTTGCCGCTGCCGCTGCTGGCCAAGCTCGACACCGACTTCAGCGACCCGATCAAGGCCGCCTTGCTCAGCACCCGCAGCGACCAGGCCACCAAAGTGGCGTGGCAGTCCCCACGCTTCTGGGAAACCGACTACCGCACCTACGGCGGCCTGTCGTGGATCGAACACCCGGCGCGCCTGCTCTGGTACCCGAGCAACGACCTCAACACCCGCGAGGGCCTGCTGGTGGCCGGTTACGTGACCGGGGAGGGCGCCGATGCGTTTGGCGCGCGACCGTTCGACCAGCAGTACGCCACCTCCAAGGAAGCGGTGGAGCTGCTGCATCCGGGCTACTCCAGGCACCTGCGTCACCCGCTGGCGGTGTCCTGGGAACAGATCCCCTTCAGCGAAGGCCCGTGGCTGCAACGTGAACACTTCCCCGCCGATGCCAGCGCCTTGCTCGAAGAGGGCCACGGCCGCGTGTACTTCGCCGGCGACGGCCTGGTGCAAAGCGGCGTGGGCATCTGGCAGGAATCGGCGGCCAACTCGGCGCGGCATGTGGTCGCGCAACTGGCTGAACGCGTGACCCGACACACACACCTCGCGGCAGTGGCCGCCTCCTAAGGAACACACCCATGAGCGACAGCATTCAACGTACCAGCGTCGGCGACTTTCCGATCTCGCAGACCGTCACCGTGCCGGCCTCCGCCAGCCTGGTCTTCGTCAGCGGCACCTTGCCGGATCTGGTTGATCCAACGGTTCCCGGGGTGTTTGGCAACACCGAAGTGCAGACAGTTTCGGTGTTCAACAAGCTGCGCCAGATCCTGCGCCAGCAAGACCTGGACCTGGGCGATATCGTGCAGTTACGGGTATTCCTGGTCGGCGCCGAGGAAACGGGCGGCAAGCTGGATTTCGCTGGGTTGCAGCGTGGGTATACGCAGTTCTTCGGCACCCCCGAGCAGCCGAACAAGCCGGCACGCACCGCGTTGCAGGTCGTGGCCTTGCCATTGCCCGGTGCACTGGTGGAAATCGAAGCCATCGCCGCCAGGACGGCGTGATAATCCCTCGCAAGTAACCCCCCTCACAACCGCTTCCGGGCTTCGGCGTGACTGCGCCGAACGCCCCGGCGGGCGCTTGCCACACCGCGTTTCCAGCCTTCCTGAACCCCCTCCCGCAAAAAGATAAATCTTGTATTTAAACGCCTGCGACGTATTATCCAAGCAATGTCTTGTGTATATACCTGAGGCTGGATTTCCCTTTCGGCAAATACGGAGGTTTGAATGACTGTGGAGGCAGGGTTACTGGGTCACTCGTTGTCGGTGTTCCTGGGCGTACAGGCCGTCGGCTTGAGCCTGTGGCTGAGCATTGCGGTGCTTAACAACTGGCAAGCGTTTCGCAGCTCGGTAGGCGCGGTAGGCGCGACCATGGCCATGGAGCCGTTGCGCCAGAGTCCTGCCATCGACATTCCCTTGCTGGTGCGGGCCGTGCGTTCACCCCGTCTGCACCAACTGGCCCTGCTGGTGGTGCTGGCCCTGCAATTGGTCGCCGCGCTCGCGGCCTGGACCGGCAGCTATCAGTTGATCCTCGGCGACGGCCTGCTGTCGGCACGGCCCTGGCTCAACCTGGCCCTGAGTGCGTTTTCGGCGTTTGTCTTCGCGATGCTGCTGGGGGGCTTGTGGTTCGGCTACTGGATTCGCCAGGAGGGGTTGCAACTGACGCACCTGGTGCTGACGATCTGGGCGGTACTGGCCTTCTTCCTGTTCAACCACACCTGGCTGTGAACCGCGTGTAATGCACTCATCGTGATAAGGACGTCCATGAACAAGAAGAAGATAACCAGCCTGGTGTTGATTCCGGTGGCGGTCATCGCAGTGGTGATGATGTCGCGCGCGCCGTCCCAGGCCCAATCCGCCGATGCCCCCGCCAGCGCGTTGACCAAGGTGGCCCTGGGGGCGGTGCAAGTGCGCCCGGCCAATGTGTATTTCGCCGGCGTCGGTGAGCTGGAAGCGGCTTCCCAGGTGCAGGTTTCCGCCGAGGTAGGCGGGCGGGTCACGTTGATCAACTTTGAGTCGGGCCGCCAGGTCAAGGCTGGCGAAGTGCTGGTCAAGCTCAACGATGCCCCGGAACAGGCCGAGCAGTTGCGGCTGCAGGCCCAGGTGCGCAATGCCGAGATCATCCGCAAGCGCGTGACCGGGCTGGTCAGGGAAAACGCTGCGACCCAGGAACAGCTCGACAACGCCCGGGCCGCCCATGACATGGCCCTGGGCGAGTTGAAAAAAGTCCAGGCCCTGATCGCCCAGAAGACCATCCGCGCGCCCTTCGCCGGAGTGCTCGGCATTCGCCAGGTCAACGAAGGGCAGTACCTCAATGTCGGCGACCGCATCGTCAGCCTGGTCAACACCCAGGTGCTCTATGTCAATTTTTCCCTGGATGAGCAGCTCAGTCGCCGCCTGGTCGTCGGGCAAACCGTGGGCGTGCTGATCGACGCCTACCCTGACCGGGTGTTCAAGGCGCGGATCAGTGCCGTCGACCCGATGATCGGCCGCTCACGCACGGTGCAGGTGCAGGCCACGCTGGAGAGCCCGGACGCCCCCCTCAAGCCGGGCATGTACGCCAGCGTCAAAGTGGCCGATACCGAGGTGGCCGATGTGCTCACCGTGCCGGAAACGGCGGTGGCCTACACCGCCTATGGCGATACCGTTTTCCTTGCCCGCCCGGACCAGGGCGCCACGCTGGTGGTCAAGCGGGTGGCGGTGAAAATCGGCCAGCGCCAGGACGGTTGGGTCCAGATCCAGGAAGGCTTGCACGAGGGTGACCAGGTGGTGACCTCCGGGCAACTCAAGCTCAGTGACGGCATGGCGGTGCAGGCGACCGATGACACCCTGGCCCTGCCTGCGTCCAAACCGCCTGTGACGGGCATCTGATTCTTCGCCCAGAGAACGCTCATGACTTTCACCGATATTTTCGTTCGGCGGCCGGTGCTCGCGCTTGTCGTCAGTATTCTGATCCTGCTGCTGGGGATCATGTCCTTGTTGCAGCTGCCGATCCGCCAGTACCCGATGCTGGAAAGCTCCACCATCACCGTGACCACCGAATACCCCGGCGCTTCGTCAGACCTGATGCAGGGCTTCGTCACGCAACCGATTGCCCAGGCGGTGTCATCGGTGGAAGGCGTGGATTACCTGTCGAGTTCGTCGGTGCAGGGGCGCAGCGTGGTCACGGTGCGCATGGAGCTCAACCGTGACTCGACCCAGGCGCTCACGGAAGTCATGGCCAAGGTCAACCAGGTGCGTTTCCGGCTGCCGGAGCAGGCCTATGACCCGGTGATCGAGCGCTCGTCCGGCGAGTCGACGGCGGTGGCCTATATCGGGTTCTCCAGCCCGACCCTGTCGACCCCGGCCTTGACCGATTACCTGGCACGGGTGGTGGAGCCGGTGATGAGCACCATCGAGGGCGTGGCCAAGGTCCAGGTGTTCGGCGGGCAAACCCTGGCGATGCGCCTGTGGATCGACCCCGCACGGCTGGCCGCGCGCGGCCTGACCGCCGCCGATGTGGCCGACGCGGTGCGCCGCAACAACTACCAGGCAGCGCCGGGCAAGGTCAAAGGCCTGTTCGTGGTCGCCAACCTGCGGGTCAATACCGACCTGACCAACGTCAATGAATTTCGCGATTTGGTGCTGCGCAACGATGGCAACGGCCTGGTGCGCCTGAAGGATGTCGGCACCGTGGAGCTGGGCGCGGCGTCCAGCGAAACCAGCGCCACCATGGATGGCGTTTCGGCCGTGCACCTGGGGTTGTTCCCGACGCCCGGCGGCAACCCGCTGGTGATTGTCGACGGTATCAAGAAACTCCTGCCGGACGTGCGCAAGACCCTGCCGCCGGACGTCAAGGCCGAGCTGGCGTTTGAAACCGCGCGCTTTATCCAGACCTCCATCGACGAGGTGATGAAGACCCTGCTCGAGGCCTTGCTGATCGTGGTGATCGTCATCTACCTGTGCCTGGGGTCGTTGCGCACGGTACTGATTCCGGTGGTGACCATCCCCTTTTCGATGCTGGGGGCCGCGGCGCTGATGCTGGCGTTCGGTTTCAGCCTCAACCTGTTGACGCTGTTGGCGATGGTGCTGGCTGTGGGTCTGGTGGTGGACGATGCGATTGTGGTGGTGGAGAACGTGCACCGGCATATCGAGGAAGGCAAGACCCCGGTGGCGGCCGCCCTGGTCGGGGCGCGGGAAGTGGCGGGCCCGGTGATCGCCATGACCATTACCCTGGCGGCGGTGTATGCGCCCATCGGCATGATGGGCGGCCTCACGGGGGCGTTGTTTCGTGAATTCGCCCTGACCCTGGCCGGCGCGGTGATCGTGTCCGGCGTGGTGGCGCTGACGTTGTCGCCGGTCATGAGCTCGTTCCTGCTGCAGTCCAAGCAATCGGAAGGGCGCATGGCACACCTGGCCAACCGTTTCTTCGACGGCCTGGCCCTGCGTTATGCCAAGGTGCTGGACCTGTCGCTGCGGCATCGCTGGCTCAGCGGGCTGTTTGCCTTGCTGGTGATGATCAGCCTGCCGTGGCTGTACCAGTTGCCGCAGCGGGAGCTGGCGCCCACCGAGGACCAGGCGGGGCTGCTCACCGCCATCAAGGCGCCGCAACATGCCAATTTGGAGTACGTCGAGCGCTTTTCCGCCAAGCTGAATGAGGTCTACGGGCGCCTGCCGGAAACCGTCAGCACCTGGATCATCAATGGCAGCGACGGCATCGCCTCGAGCATTGGCGGCATCAACCTGACGTTGTGGGGCGAGCGCGAGCGCACCGCCGCGCAGATCCAGGTCGACCTGCAAGCGGCTACCAACGACGTGGAAGGCACCAGCATCTTTGCCTTCCAGTTGCCTGCCTTGCCGGGCTCCACCGGTGGCCTGCCGGTGCAACTGGTGCTACGCAGCTCCCAGGATTACCGCGTGCTGTACGAGACCATGGAGCAGATCAAGCAGAAGGCCCGCGACAGTGGGTTGTTCGCCGTGGTCGACAGTGACCTGGACTACAACAACCCGGTGGTACAGGTGCGAGTGGACCGGGCCAAGGCCAACAGCCTGGGGATCCGCATGCAGGACATCGGCGAATCGCTGGCGGTGCTGGTGGGGGAAAACTACCTCAACCGCTTTGGCCTGGAGGGCCGCTCCTATGATGTGATTGCCCAGAGCCCGGGCAGTGAGCGACTGACGCCCGAAGCCCTGACCCGCCAGTATGTGCGCACGGAAGACGGCACACTGATTCCGCTGTCGACGGTGATCCAGGTGTCCGAGCACGTCGAACCCAACAAGCTGACCCAGTTCAACCAGCAGAACGCCGCGACCTTCCAGGGGGTGCCGGCGGCCGGGGTCACCCTGGGCGACGCCGTGGCGTTCCTGGAAGGCGTCACCGCCGAGTTGCCCGTGGGGTTCAGCTACGACTGGCAATCCGATGCGCGGCAGTACACCCAGGAAGGCAATGCGCTGCTGCTGGCGTTCCTGGCGGCGGTGATCGTGATCTACCTGGTACTCGCGGCGCAGTACGAAAGCCTGATGGACCCGCTGATCATCCTGATCACCGTGCCGCTGTCCATCAGCGGCGCGCTGATTCCCCTGGCGCTGGGCTACGCCACGATCAATATCTACACCCAGATCGGCCTGGTGACCCTGATCGGGCTGATCAGCAAGCACGGCATCCTGATGGTCGAGTTCGCCAACGCCCTGCAGGCCCAGGAACACCTCGACCGTTCCGAGGCGATACGCAAGGCCGCGCAGATTCGCTTGCGGCCGATCCTGATGACGACGGCGGCCATGGTGGTCGGCCTGGTGCCGCTGCTGTTCGCCTCGGGGGCCGGGGCCAACAGCCGCTATGGCCTGGGGGTGGTAATTGTATCGGGCATGCTGATCGGTACCTGCTTCACCCTGTTCGTGCTGCCGACGGTCTACACCCTGCTGGCCCGCAAGCATTCAGTGGCGGCCGCGACCCCGAGGGCCCAGTCCCTGGCGCAAACCCTGAGGAGTGAACCATGAAGCCCTGCAAAACTGTCACCACCGTGCTGGCGCTGATTCTGCTCAACGGCTGCATGGTCGGGCCGCATTACGAAAAGCCCATAACCCCGCCGATCAGCCTGGTCACTGCACAAAAGGCCTTGTTCGCCCAACAGGCGCCGGTGCAGGCCCAGTGGTGGTCGTTTTTTGACGACGCCGAGCTCGATCGCCTGATCGACACGGCGCTGGCGCATAACCATGACATTCGCCAGGCCCAGGCCAACCTGTTGGCCTCCCGTGCGGTGTTTGATGACCGCCGGCTCGACCAGTATCCCGGCGTCACTGCCCGTACCGCCTATGGCCGCAGCCTGGAGCAGCAGTTGCCGTTCGACGGTGGGCCTCCCGAGCGGATGCTGTCGCAGACCTATCGCGCCGGCTTTGATGTGCAGTGGGAGATCGACGTGTTCGGGCGTTTGCAACGCTTGACGGCCTCGGCCCTGGCACGCTCGCAGGCGGCGCAGGCGGACCTGGCGCTGATGCAGTTGAGCATCGCCGCCGATGTGGCGCGTTATTACTACGAGCAGCAGGGCTTGAGCCGCAGCCTGGAGGTGGCCCAGGCCCAGGTCAGTGCCTGGCGCGAAACGCTCACGCTGACCAGCGCTCAGGTGCGCGCCGGCAGCGGCCAATTCGAGGATCAGCAAAACGCCCACGCCAACCTGCTGCTCAGTGAGGCGGCGATTCCACCGTTGCTGACGCGGATCCAGGAAACCGGTTATCGCCTGGACGTATTGACCGGCCAACCCCCGCGTCAACAGCAGGCCCTGGCCAAGGCGCATTTCCTCGCGCCCCTGGCCCGGCAACTGCCCTTGGGCGATGTCGACCAGTTGATCCGCAATCGTCCGGATGTGGTCAGCGCCGAACGCCTGCTGGCCGCCAGCACCGAAGACGTCGGCGCCGCCACGGCCGACCTGTACCCACGCCTGAACCTGGGCGGTTTCATTGGTTTCTTCGCCCTGCGCGGCGGCGACCTGGGCAGCGCATCCCGCGCGTATGAGCTGGCGCCGTCGGTGGACTGGCCGGCGTTTCGCCTGGGCAATGTGCGCGCGCGCCTGCGCGGTTCCCAGGCCCAGGCCGAAGGTGCCCTGGCGCGCTATCAACAGTCGCTGCTCAAGGCCCAGGAAGATGTGGAAAATGCACTGATGCGCCTGGCGCAGGACCAGACCCGCCTGGGCGCGTTGCTGGCGTCCGCCACCCATGCCGAGCAGGCGATCGACATCGCCAGCAAACGCTACCGCAGCGGTTCGGGCACCTACATGGCGGTGCTGGAAAACCAGCGCGCGTTTTTCCTGATCAAGAAGGACGTGGCCGATGCCGAGACGGCGTCCTACCTCAACGCCATCGCGCTATACAAGGCGCTGGGCTGGGGCAGTGGCGGTGCGCAGCAGGCTCAATCAGCGGACAAGCCATTGGCCAGCAACTGAGCCTTGAGGTCGGGCCGGTAGTTGCGTGCATACGTGCGGCCCACGGTGCTTGACCAGGATTGGCCGTCCGCACGGCCAATGATCTGCCAATGGCGCATCAGGTGCTGGTCATAGGCACTGATCGCCGGTGCCAGCGCGGCACGGTTGTAGCGCTCGTCGTGACGGAAGGCTTCGATGCCCATGCGCGGTTTCTGTGCCGCCGGCTCGTGCACATGACCCAGGGCCAGTCCGCACAGGGCGAAGGTCTGCTCGGGCAGCCCGAGCAGCTCGATCATCGCTTCAGCGTTGGCACGAATGCCACCCACCGGCACCACGCCCAACCCCAATGAGCGTGCGGCGATCATCAGGGTACTGAGGATAATGCCGCCGTCGGTGCTGGCGGCGATCAGCCCTTCCAAGTGCCGCTGGATCTGCTGTTGCTGGCCATTGAGCGCGGCACCGACGGCGGTCTTGTGAAAGTCCACCACCAGGGTGATAAACACCGGTGCCGACGCGATCCAGGGCTGGCCGCCAGCTATTGCCGCAATGCGTTGGCGGGTGCCTGCGTCGCGCACGACCACCACGGAAATATGCTGGGCATTGAAGGACGTCGGCGCCAGGTGACCGGCACGCAAGATGGCATCCAGGTGTTCGTCGCTGACGGGCGTGGATTGGAAGCTGCGCTCGCTGCGGTGGTTGGCGAGCAAGTCGATAGTCGGTGTCATGGCCTTATTCCTTTAGGGCGGTTGGTGTGGGGCGGTCAGGTGCGCGGTTGAATGTTATAGACGCAACGTCGGTCGCCGGAGATCAGGTGTTCGCAACGTTCGACAAGGGTGTCGTCACCCATGGCTGCACGAAATATCTGCAGCTCCGAGCGGCAGAAACCCTGGCATTTGCGCGCGGCAGCGCAGATCGGGCAATGGTTTTCGATCAGCAGCCAACCTTCACCCGCGGGTTCCATGTGCGCCATATAGCCGGCGAGTTCGCGGATGCGCACCAGGATGGCGACTTTTTCTTCCAGGGACGAGGCTTGCGAACACGCCTGGACGTATTCCTGGCGATTGGTCGCTTCCATGCTGGTGATGATTTTCTCGATGCCATCACTGCCGAAAACCCCCTCGATGGATTCGATCAGGTGCAGGGTCAGCACGCTGTGGGAATCGGGGAATTTGTTGTGTGCGGTGTCCGTCAGCGCCCACTTCAACGAAGGGCGGCCGGCCCCGGAAGTGGGTGCCGAAACGCCGACGATCAACTCCGATGCCTGCAATTTCTGGATTTGTTGCCGGGTCGCCTCAAACGTGAGTTCCAGCAGCGAAGCCAGTTCGGTGGTTTTCAACGGGCCACGGGTCTTGAGCAAAAACAGGATGCGTTCGGCGGTGGATGACTGGGTATCGTCGGCAGGTTTGGAGGTCATAAATCGCGTGTAACCATGGGGAGTGAGGGCATCACTGGAGTTCGTCGACCTTTGGCGCCATCCATTGCGTAAGGGGTAGTGGGCATGAGCATAGTCATTTTTGCCGCTCAGGAAAATAATAAATAAAAGGAATTAATAATTAATTATAAATAGCGAATAATTATAAAAGGTTTGACTTGCTTTTGTAGGGCTTAGGGCTAGGATCGTAGCTAGCTTTTTTGGAAGCTGCTCCTGAACATTCATTTGCACACGACTCCGGACCGTTAGAAAACACGCTACGTCTCAAACACTGATTGCTTGCCGACGTCAGCGAAGACAAAAACATTCAAGGAAGAGAATCTGTATGAATGCGCAAAAGCCGACGACCATCTATGAGCACGCTGATGAAGTAACTGCTCTGTCCAGCGTGGTCGACCTGGTGAAACTCTCCGACCAGTATCGACAATCCGCCATCCTTCACTTCGCTGTAGCGCAGCACCTCTTCGATCAAACCACCCGCCCGGCTACCGCCGACGCAATCAGCCAGCAATTGGGCTGGGTGCCCAACAAGGCCAAGATCTTTCTCAATGGCCTGGTTGCCCTGGGTCTGTTGAAAAAGTCCGCCGACACCTATACCAACCAGCCCCTGGCCGAGCGTTTCCTGGTCAGCCGCAGCGCCGAGTTCATCGGCCCGATCATTGCCCACCAGCGCTTGCAGTGGCAGAACTGGCCACGCCTGGGGGAGATCCTGAGCAGCGCCGAGTCCATGGATTTCCAGCAGGAGAACCGCTTCAAACACGACATTGCCGCACGTGATGCCTTCAACGATGCGATGGTGCGCTTCAGTCAACCCATGGTCGATGTGCTCAAGGAATTGCCAGTGTTCGATACCGCCAGCAAGGTCATCGACCTGGCCGGTGGACACGGCACCTATATCGCCGAAATCGCTCGGCGGCACCCTCAGGTCCAGGGCGAAATCTGGGACCTGGCCGCCACGCGCCAGTCCGCCGAAAGCACCGTCGAGAAGTACCAGTTGGCGGGGCGCCTGACGTTCAAGGAACGTAACCTGCTGGACCTGGCCCGTTACGAAGGTGAAAGCGCCGACGTGATCATGGTCAATGACTGCCTGCACTACTTCACCCGCGAAGAAACCAGCACGCTGATCCGCTCGGCTGCCCAGTTGGTCAACGACGGCGGTTCGTTGCTGGTGCTGAGCATGACCCTGGAAGACGATGAAATTCACCCGGCGCTGTCGGCGGATTTCTCCCTGCACATGATGGTCAACACGGTGCACGGCGAACTGCATCCCACCCGTTGGATTGCCGAACAGATGGTTGCCCAGGGCTTTGAGGTGGTGCAGGAACCTATCGGGCGCTACAGCCTGTTGATCGGTCGCCGTACCGAGGGGAGGGTTGCCTGATGCTGCGCTTTATTACCTTGTACAGCTCCGACACGGCCGCACGTCTGAACGGCTTTCTCGAGCCGTTGAACACCTGCGCGAAAGCCGCCGGTTTTGAACTGTGCGCGGCCGTTGAGGGCGCGCAGTTACCCCAGGCCGACGGGTTTATCCTGTTGGTGTCGGCGGCAGACAGCCTCGACACCCTCACGACTCGGCTCGCGGCATTGGCCGATGGTTACCACAACAAGGCCGTCAGCATCGTGCGCCTTGCCGAAGGTCGCACCGAGCAACCTGCCGGCGATCCGCTTAACGCGGCATTGCTGCAACGCACGGCCTGTTTCATTTACCCCCATGGCCTGGCGATCACTGACGCGGGCGTATCCCCGGACACGGTGAAAAACTGGTTGGCCGGTTTCTCCAAATTCGCCGCCGCGATCAAAATGTGGCGGTCCCTGGAAGGTGTATCCATCGAGGCTGCCGCGTTGGAGTCCCAGCGCCCGCAACTGACCCATATCAACATCCTCACCCGCGACCTGGAAGCCTCCCAGGCGTTCTATCGCGACATCTTCGGCGCCCACTATTGCTACAACCTGGGGCCGCGCAAAGTGGTGATGGAGTTGAATGGATTCGACTTCTTCATCGAACACAATCCCGACTTTGTCTACCCGCCGGGCTACCACATCGGCATTCGTGCGCTGCCGGAGGATGTCAAACGCATCGCCGACAAGGTGGCTGCCGACGACAACATCACCCTGGTCAAGGGCAATGGCCCCGCGCCGGGTTATCACCACGGTCCGGACAACGTCCGCACGGCCGTGTACTTCGAAGACCCCGATGGCCTGGTGGTTGAGGTGTACTCCACCGAAATCGAGATGATCGAGACCAATCGAAGGTTGCTGCTCGACCGACTCTGATACCTGACTGATCCCCACACGCCGAGCGGTTTCGCGCTCGGTCGTGGATGTGTTCGCTCGGAATAAAGGTTTACCTATGACGAATCAATACGGTTGGCATTGGCCGACGCTGCCGAGCCCTTTGCCAAAGAACGTGTCTGATCGGGTATTGATGGGCTACCCGCAGGCTTACGTCGAATATGAACTGACCCGGCAAATCGCCGACGCCACCGGACAGCTGATGAGTGCGCCCATCGAACAACTGCTACGGGTGGTCGAGTCGGTTGCCGAACCCCTGGTGAGGCGTATCGCCGCCGGTGAAGTGCTGGGCTACAAGGGCGACCCGCGCATCGACGTGTTCAGCCCCGCCATGTGCGACGTTCCTGCCGCCCAGGTCGAGATCGGCCTGGAGCCGCAGCGCGTCGATGCGGTCATGACCGCCTACGCCGGGCTGGGCCTGGACCGCAGTTGGATCGAGAAAGAAACCCCCAACCATCGGGTCGACCTGGCGAGCTTTCGCATCGGTCGCTACCCGGTCACCAACAGCGAATATCGCGCCTTCCTGTTGGATACCGGTTATCCGTTCCTGCCGACCGGCTGGGCCTTTGGCCGCTTTCCCCAGCACCAGGCCAACCACCCGGTCTACAGCGTCAGCGACGTGGATGCCGACGCCTACGCCCAATGGCTGAGCCGACGCACCGGGCGGGCGTTCGCGCTGCCCAGCGAAGCACAGTGGGAATACGCCGCGGCAGGGCCGCAGCGCTCTCAGTTTCCCTGGGGCGAAACCTTCAATGTCGAGTACGCCAACACCATCGAGTTGGGGTTGCTCACGTCGACACCCGTCGGGGTGTTCCTCGAGGGCGCCTCGATGTTTGGCGCGCTGGACATGGCCGGCAACGTGGAAGAGTACGTTGCCGACGATTATCGGGCCTATCCGGGCGGGCCTGAGATCAACGATGACCTGGTGCTGGATGTTGGTAGGCACCGGGTAGCCCGTGGCGGCAGTTTCACCCGCTTCAGGGATCTTGCGCGCAATCAGCGCCGACATGGACGTTATCCAAGACCCATCTATGTCATGGGATTCCGTTTGGTAGAAAACCACTCTGGCCAGAACGCGACACTTCCATAGAGGCTATGCCATGGACACTCCAGTAACGCTTCATACGCAAGTTCCCATCTCCATTCTTGGCGGTGAGGTCAACGCCCACTTCTACGGGTTCAAGGGCTTTGACAAGAACAATGAACACTTTGCCGTCAGAGCCGGTGAGCCCGATGCCGATGTGCCCCTGGTGCGCGTGCATTCCGAATGCATCACCGGTGATGTATTCGGTTCCCAGCGCTGCGATTGCGGCCCGCAGCTGCAGGAAGCCCTGAAGGCGCTCGATGCCGAAGGCGGCTACCTGATCTACCTGCGCCAGGAAGGTCGCGGTATCGGCCTGTATTCGAAGTTCGAAACCTACCTGCTGCAAGACGCCGGCATGGACACCTACGAGGCCAACGTGAAGCTCAACCACCCGGAAGACTCGCGCAGTTTCGCCCCGGCGGTCGCCATGCTGCGGGCCCTGGATGTGCATCGCTGCCGGCTCCTGACCAACAACCCGGACAAGGTCAAGCAGTTGCGCGATGGCGGGATCGACGTGGTCAGCTCAGTGCCGACCGGGGTGTTCCTGACCAAGCACAACCACAACTACCTGCGATCAAAAGTCAGCAAGTCGAGCCACACCATCAAGCTTTGATTTCATTCTCCAGGAAAAGGACTTTTCGATGAGACACATAGGCCCTATCAGCGGCGTCGCCGCCCATGCTGGTGAGTTCATCGCCACCGCCGGCTACGACAACCAAGTCATTCTGTGGAACGCCCAGACCGGGCATTCGATCCACCGTGTCAGCCATGACCACCTGGCCAACCAGTGCGCGTTCAGCGCCGATGGCAAGTACCTGGTGAGCGCCAGCAGCGACTACACCGCCCGCGTCTGGGAAGTGCCGAGCATGCGCCTCAAGGCCGTGCTGTCGGGGCATGACGACGACGTGGAAATGGCGGTGTTCTCGCCGGACGGTGCGTCGATCGCGACCTGCTCGCGCGATCATCAACTGCGCCTCTTCGACCTCGACGGCAACCTCAAAGGCACCTGCCGCGGGCATCAGGCCGATGTGATTTCCGTGGTCTGGTCGCCGGATGGCAAGCGCCTGATTTCCAGCAGCGACGACGGCACGGTGCGCCAGTGGGACACCAGCACCTTCGAGCAATGCGATGAAGTCGACATCGGTGGCGTCGAGACCGATACCGTCGCCATTACCCGCGCCGGCGTAGTGTTTGCCGGTGACGACGAAGGGCGCATCTCGATCATCCATGGAGGCGAGATCCGCTCCGTTCCTGCCCACGATGCCGGGATCAAGCGCATTGTCTGGAATGATGAAAAACAGCTGCTGGTGACCTTGAGTTATGACCGCCTGGCGATCCTCTGGCGCTTCGATGGCACGCAGCTGGAGCGCCTGCGCAGCACCAATTTGCCGAGCATCGTCTGGCCGCGCAGCTGTGCGTTCGTCGGCAGTGACGCCTTGGTGTTCGCCACCTTCGGCTCGCGCTACGCCACCTGGGATTATGAACACGATCAGTGGACCGTGGACGGCATTCAGCCGGCGGTGAGCATCAACGCCGTGGTGACCACCGAGGGCGGGCAATACAGCATCGGTGACGCGGGCCTGCTGTTTCGCGATAACCAGCCCGTGAGCGGCGTCGGCAGCCTGTGCAACTTCCTGCTGCCGTTCGGTCCACTGCTGCTGACCGGTGGGCAGATGGGCCAGGTGTTCGACGCCCTCAGCGGGCGCCTGTTGTATCAACATCGCTCGCCGCTCAATTGCGGCACCACGTTCCAGCGCAATGGCCAGCTTCATGCATTGATCGGAACCTACACCGGCGAAGGCCTGGTGTTTGTCATCGCCGGCGATAACAGCCTGGAGCTGGTGGCGTCGATCCCGATGCACGACAACGCGATCAAAGGCGTGGCGGCCAACGAGCATCACCTGTTCAGCGTATGCGCCTCGGCCGCCGCCGCCCTGCACACTATCAGCGACTTCAGTTGCGCGCGGCATATCGAAAATGCCCACACGCGTATCTCCAACGGTTGCTGCCGGGTCGACGGCGGTTTCGCCAGCATTGGTCGCGACCTGAAATTGCGCCTATGGCTGGAGTCCGGTGACGAGGTCTATGACACGCCGCACCGCAATTCCATCAAGTGCATTTGTGCCTCCGCCGACGGGGAAGTGATTGCCACCGCGAACTACAGCGGCACCATCGCGCTGTTCGACTTGCCCAGCCGTTCCTGGCAGCAAGTACAGCGTCCCACCGCCAGTGGTATCTCCTGCATCACCCACAGCACGGCCAGCGATGATTTCCTGGCCAGTTCCTACGATGGCCAGATCTACGGGATCGCCACCCGTCGCGCCTCTTGACCCAAGGACTGCCTGATATGAGCAAGCAAGCGCAATTCATGGACGTATCGACGTACCGTCGGGCGCTCGACACCTCATTTGTCCACCGCTACAGCCATGGTGAAGATGAGTGGTCCTGGGACATTGGCATGGCCAAGGCCGCCCGGGTTTTCCTCGAGGCACTGGGGCCGACGCCGGACCAGCATATCCTCGACGTGGGAGTCGGCCGTGCGCGGGATGCCTCGGAGTTCATCCTGGCAGGGCACCGGGTGACCGGCCTGGACATCGTCGAGAATTCCAGCTGGCCGCTGCTGCGCAAACGCTGGGGCGAGCGTCTCAGCCTGGTGTGCAGTGCCCTGCAGGATTGGCAGCCACCGGCGGGGGAGGCGTTTGACGGTGTACTCGACAATGGCTGCTTCCATCACCAGCATCCGGACGAGTGGGGCCGTTACCTGGCCAATATCCGCCAGTACGCGCGCCCTGGCGCGTTGATCGGGCTCAACGTCTTCGGCGTCGACGCGAGCAACCCGGAGCCGGGCTGGCGCGAGATGGATAACCAGCGTCAAGGTTATTTCTTCACCGAACAGGGCGTGCGCGACACCCTGGAAGCGTTTGGTTTCACCTGGCAGGACCTGGTGGTGATCGAGCGCCAGCATGGCGAGGCGGTGTACCTGTTGGCGCTGGTTCGCACATGAGCCTGGCGCTGGCGCGCGACATGCACTTCATGCGGCTCGCCCTGAAACTGGCTGACCGGGGCGCCTTTACCACGGCACCCAACCCCCGGGTCGGTTGCGTGATCGCCAAGGGCGACTTGCTGCTTGGCCAGGGCTGGCACGAGTGGGCGGGGCAGGCACACGCCGAAGTCAATGCCCTGCGCGAGGCGGGCGCCGATGCGCGGGGCGCCACCGCCTACGTCACCCTGGAACCGTGCGGCGGGCATGGGCGCACGCCGCCCTGTGCCGACGCGTTGATCAGGGCCGGGGTGGCGCGGGTGGTGATTGCCAGTGTCGACCGCTCCCAGCATGAGCATCATGGCATTGAGCGGCTTGAGGCGGCGGGTGTGCTGGTCGAACACTTGCCGTGTCCGGAGGCGCGCGAGTTGAACCAGGGGTTTTTTTCACGTACCGAACGCAAGCGGCCATGGTTGCGGATCAAACTGGCCATGAGCCTGGACGGTCGCACGGCCCTGGGTAACGGGCAATCCAAATGGATCACCTCGCCCGAGGCCCGGGACGATGTGCAAGTGTGGCGCGCCCGGGCCTGCGCGGTGCTCACCGGCAGTGGCACGCTGCTGGCGGACAACCCGCGCCTGACGGTGCGCCTGCCCGACCCGCACGCGGCGTTTTCCGTTCCGCTGCGGGTGGTGCTCGACCAGCATCTCAAGGGCGATGCCCAGGCCCATGTGCTGGATGGCGCGGCACCGACCCTGGTGTTTCATGGGCCCGGCGTCCAGCCGTTGCACCCGCCACCTGCGGGTGTGCGTTTCCGGCAGGTCGGGGTGGACGGCGAAGGGCTTGACCTGCGAGAGGTCATGACGGTCCTGGCTGAGGAGGGGTGCAACGAGGTCCAGGTCGAGGCCGGCCCGGTATTGTGTGGCGCCTTTGCGGCGGCAGGCCTGGTGGATGAATGGCTGGTCTACATCGCCCCGCTGTTCCTGGGCAGTGATGCACGGCCGTTGCTGGCGCTGGATGGCTTGACCGATCTGGGCCAGGCACAACCCTTGTCGATCATCGAGCAGTGTCTGGTGGGGGCGGACATCCGGGTGCGATTGCGCCCGGTCGCCGCCCCGGCGTGATTATTTGCGGCAGGTCAAACCGATCTGCAGGCTGTTGCGCTCGAACAGCTGCCAGTACCCCGCACCCATGGAGGTGCGGCTGTGTTCACTGATCAGCGGGGCGACCCAGGTGAGCTGGTTGAAACCGGCTACCCGTGCGGCTTCTTCGTACACGCCTTGCTCCCAGCGATAGTAGGTAAACGGTGCGGGGGGCGATGACATGAACTGCGCGTTGCAGCGAAACCCGCCGGCGACCGGGGTTTCATCGAACACCTCAATCCCATAGCGAGTGAAATTGCCTTTTTGCAGTTCGAACGACGGGTTGGCGGTGTAGGCCACCAATTGGCCGCCGGGCTTCAGGTTGTCGGCGGCCGCCTGAAACATCTTGCTCAGTTCGTCGACACTGCTGGCATAGTTGAACAGCCAGGCCGCCGTCACCATGTCGTAGGCGCCGATACGGCCCATCTTCGCCACATCCCGCACTTCGTAGGCGATACCGTCGTTGGCTTGCCGTGCCTGGTAGATCATGTTTTCGGAAATATCCACGCCATGCACCTTGGCCGCCCCCCAGTCCTTCAACTGGCGACTGAAGAAACCATGCCCACAGGCCAGGTCCAGGATACGCAGGCCCTCGACATTGCCGACCATGCTACGGAAGGTGTCGACCTCGACCTTGCGCTGAGAGGCCCTGGCGGTGAAATCCTCGAACTGTTCACTGATGCGTTCGTACACTTCTTTGGATTCTTTCATCTGCATGCCACTCCTTCGAATATGCGGGCTGGGGGATGTGCAAGCCTTGGCATTTTTATGCAAGGTATGACTTGCGATATTAGGCCTAACGCCTCGATTTAACAAACGGCTTGGTGGGCGGTGCGCCTCGATCGGGTCAGCCTGCTGATAGGCGCGCGCTGGGTTTATTATGTGTTTGTGGAATATCTTCTATTGTTTTGATCATTATTTTTAATGATTAGCATAGATCCACAAAGCATTTCACAAGCCTGTCGATGGGCCTTATGGTCCTCCTCCACAGGTCAGCGTCGCTGCCATCCACGGAGGAATATCGTGATGTCCCACTTACCCCGGCAACTCAGGTTCGGTGCCATCCTCACCGGCGTCGGCACCGCGCAAAACGAATGGCTGCACCCGCAAATCCCCGGCGACGCCAGTGTGGACATCAATTGGTATCGCGCCCAGGCGCAGCAGGCGGAAGCGGCAAAGTTCGACCTGGTGTTCATCGTCGACAGCCCCTACATCACCCCGGATTCGGCACCGCATTTTCTCAACCGCCTGGAGCCGCTGACCCTGCTCTCGGCCGTGGCCGGCGCCACCTCGAAGATCGGCCTGGTGGCCACCCTGACCACGTCCTATACCGAACCCTTCAACGTCGCCCGCCAGTTTGCCTCCCTGGACCTGATCAGCGGCGGCCGCGCCGGTTGGAACGTGGTCACCACCGGCCTGGAAGGTGCGGCCGGCAACTTCGGCCGTGAGCAGCATATCGACCACACCGAGCGTTATCGCCGCGCGGCCGAGCACCTGGAGGTGGTGCAGGGGCTATGGGATTCCTACGAGGACGACGCCTTCGTGCGCGACAAGGCCAGCGGCGTGTTCCTCGACCCGCAACGCCAGCATCGCCTGGACCACCATGGCGAGTTCTTCTCGGTGACCGGGCCGTTGAATATCGCACGCTCAGCCCAGGGCCAGCCGGTGATTTTCCAGGCGGGTATTTCCGAGTCCGGACGCAGCCTGGCGGCCAACTATGCCGAGGGCATTTTTGCCGGCGTGGGCAATTTCGAGGACGCCCAGGCCTACTACCGCGACATCAAACAACGCACCGCCGCCGCCGGACGCAACCCCGACCACGTGACCATCCTGCCGGGCATTTCGCCGATCATTGCCGACACCGACGAACAGGCCCAGGCCATCGATCGCGAACGCAATGGCGAGCTGGATTTGAACAAGGCACTGGTGCAGTTGGGGCGACCGTTCAACTACCACGACTTCAGCCAGTACCCGCTGGATGAGCCGTTCCCGGACCTGGGCGACCTAGGCAGCAACGGCTATCGCGGGCATGCCGAAAACATCAAGCAAGTCGCCCGTGACCAGCAGTTGACCCTACGCCAGGCGGCGTTGCGTTTTGCCAAGCCGTTCTCGAGCTTTGTCGGATCCCCCAAGACCGTGGCGGACGAGATCGAACGCTGGTTTGTCGAAGGGGCGGTGGATGGTTTCAATATCCATGTCGGCGCGCCGGATGACTTTGCGCGGTTTACCGACCAGGTGCTGCCATTGTTGCGCGAGCGCGGGTTGTTTCGCAGTGAGTACAGCCACAGCACGTTGCGTGGGCATCTGGGCTTGCCGGTGCCGGTGAATCGGCATACGGCGGCAAGGAGCGAGGCGGCCTGAGGCTCACCACCATTTCCAGCGGCCCTGTTGTTTCAGGGTGGCGATAACGCCGTTGCGTTTATGCCTGATTTCCAACATCTCTCGGCGCATTTGTCGTTGGCGTTTGCTGTTCAGGCATAGAAGCCCGATCAACGGGCTTAGTAAGGCAAGGGTAAATAGGAGGTGATCGGGGCTGTAAAGGATTGTCGGCACTACGAGCAGTAAGTAGATGAGGAACACACCCACCTGAAGCCACACCCATCGTGGATAACCGTGAAGGACCAAGCTCTGCGCGACGCCGAATACCGCACACGCAATCCCGCCTGCGATGAAGAACGCATTACTGGTCAGTTCATCGGATGCGTGGGCGAAGTAGGTGAGATTCATCAGGGTGCCGGTGGTGGCAATCGAAAGGCACAAGGCTATAAGACCGCCAAACAACGCCAGTCTGTGACGCGCCCAAAGAGAGCGAGGATCTATAAGGTAAAGGGGCTCCTGGCGGTTTTTCATTCGCTGAACTCTTCGTAGATACCGATGGCCAGCGTCTTGGTGTTTCCGGACATACCGCTGCTGGCGAGGCCCAGTGCTGCTGCAATGGCATCATTTCGATGGGTCGCGATGATTGGTTTTATCTTTGTTGCTGGAATGCGTTTTGGCGCGTTACGTGCGGCTTGCTTGAGCTTGAGGAGCTTGGGTGTCAGGCGCGGGTCTTGGATTCTCAGGAGCTCATTCGTTAATTTTGCCCGTTCCTGTCGACTCAGCCCACGCAATACTTCTCTTAGTGGTTTACCTGTTGCGCGCTTGGACAGGTTGATTACTTTCACTGTCGTTACGGCAGAAGAGGCGACACCAAGTAAAGACACCGCATCCAGAGCTGCCATCATCCCTTCGTACCAAGCATTACTGTCCAGGTAGTCATTCATCTGCGGATCCCAAACTTCGTTTACCGTTCGATAGACTCCGGCGGCGCACTGGAACAACCCCGCTACTGCTGCTGCGGTGCCAATGAATGAGACAACAACACTTGCGCCACCCGTAAAAGGCATCAAGGCGATTCCGCTGTAAATAACATGCCAACTCAACAGCGCCCCGGTACACGTCACCGTCGTCCTCAAAGCCTCCGCTACCCATTCCGACTCCCGAGGCTCATGCTCCAACATCCGCTTGAACTCCACCGGCCCCACATACCTCGGCGCTTCCCGCAGCACCACTTTGATCGGCCGCACACTGCAAATCGCCTGGAACTCACGCAGCGTGACCACGTTGAAGTCCTCATCGATATACACCACGCCCGCGCCAATCAGCACCGGGTCGCTGTCGATGGCGAAGAACAGTCGATGCAGGTCGATGATGCTTTCAATGCGTTGGCGGGTGGTGCGGTGGGCCGAGGGGAATCCATCCTTGAACAAGGCGGTCGTCATTCCTTAACTCCTGGGTTTTTGGGG
>NZ_QGAA01000033.1:0-32200 GCF_005233485.1 Pseudomonas sp. CFBP13509 | reverse complement strand
AGAGCCAGAGCCAGAGCCAGAGCCAGAGCAGATCAAAAGATTGCTGACTTCGTCAGCGATTAAGGAAGTAGAAGCCACACCGCGTACGCTTCAATAATCAGGTCGGCTTTAAGGCCGCCTCGCTTTTGTTTTTGATTTGGCATCGCCCCGTCAAACACGCTGGCCGAACGCAGGCTTTGGAGCGTGGGTAACCCGGCAGGACGCCGGGTTAGCCGCGCTGGGCCATGGATGGCCCATCGCGGCGGCCCACGCTCCAAAGCCGGAGTGAGGGCATGCCGAGCCTAGGCGAGGCACCGAGTGTTGGGGCGAAGGCCTTTTGGTGGACTTTTGGGCCTTTCCAAAAGTGAGCCGCCGTAAGGGCGGAACCCTAAGCCGCCGTTACCGCAGCAACGGATATGTACCCGGTCCAATCCAAAAAAATAGTCGGCCCAGAGGCCGCCATCGGGGGCAAGCCCCCCTCCCCCATTTCTAACCGCGTCCACCCGCGAGTGTGGGGCGAAGTCCTATAGTGACTGGTGGCGCCCAGCCCAAAAATTTCCCCTCAGTTAAAAATCTTTCCCAAAAACCCTGGACGCCCTGCCCCCATTCCCCTATAAAGCCACTTCAGGAATATTTTATTCCCCACAAGAAAACGCGCTCAAGGAATGAGCCTGCTGTCCTCAGACATTTTTTCGCTATGCGATGAGCTGCCGCCATCATCCCGAGGACGTGTCATGCAACACGAAAAAAACCATTTCATCATCAAGGTGACGTGCCCCGCCGTGTCCGGCATCGTCGCTGCCGTCACCACTTACCTGGCGGACAAGGCGTGCTACATCGGGGAAATGGCGCAGTTCGATGATGACTTCAGCGGCCGCTTTTTCATGCGTGCCGTGTTCCGTTTCAACGATGGCCACACAGGCGACCTGCAAGAGATCAGAGACGGTTTCGCCGATGTCGCCCAGGCCTTCGACATGCAGTGGGAGCTGCACGACACCCGCGAGCCGATGCGCGTGATGCTGATGGTGAGCAAGTTCGACCACTGCCTCACCGACCTGCTCTACCGCTACCACAAGGGCGAGATGGACATGACCATCACCGCCATCGTCTCCAACCACCTCGACCTGCGGCCGATGGCCGAGCGCGAGGGCATTCGCTTTATCTACCTGCCGGTGTCCAGGGACAACAAGGCCGCGCAGGAAACCGAGCTGATGAAGATCGTCGACGACACCCGCACCGAGCTGGTGGTGTTGGCGCGCTACATGCAGATTCTCTCCGACGACCTGTGCCGGCAACTGTCGGGGCGGGCGATCAATATCCACCATTCGTTCCTGCCCGGGTTCAAGGGTGCCAAGCCCTATCACCAGGCGTATCAACGCGGTGTGAAGTTGATCGGTGCCACCGCGCACTATGTGACCAGCGACCTGGATGAGGGCCCGATCATCGAGCAGGAAGTGCAGCGCGTCGACCACGTGTACAAGCCCGACGACCTGGTCGCCATCGGCCGCGACACCGAAACCGTGGCCCTGTCCAAGGCGGTCAAGTACCACCTGGAGCACCGGGTCTTCCTCAATCAGGACAGAACGGTGGTGTTCCGGTGAGCGCGCATAAACTGATCGACGGCAAAGCCGCCGCGGCGCGCGTGCTGCTGCAAGTGCGCGAGGACGTGGCGCGGCTGCATGGGCAGGCTATTCAACCGGCGCTGGCGGTGATCCTGGTGGGCAGCGACCCGGCCAGCCAGGTCTATGTGCGCAACAAGATCCTGCGCGCCGAAGAGGTGGGCATCCGCTCCGTGGAGCATCGCCTGCCCGGCGATACCAGCACCGAACACTTGTTGATCCTGATCGGCCAATTGAATGCCGACCCGGCGATCCACGGCGTCCTCCTGCAATTGCCGTTGCCGGCGCAGATGGACGAACTGCGCGCCCTGGAGGCCATCGCGCCGGACAAGGACGTCGACGGGTTTCACAGCCAGAACGTCGGTGGCCTCAGCCAGGGCCGCGCAGTGCTCACGCCATGCACCCCGAGCGGTTGCCTGTATCTGTTGGAGCAAACCTGCGGCGACCTGCGTGGCAAACACGCGGTGGTGATCGGCCGTTCGAACATCGTCGGTAAGCCCATGGCCGCGCTGCTGCTCAAGGCGGATTGCTCGGTGACCGTGCTGCATTCGCGCAGCCACGACGCCCAGGCCCTGTGTCGCCAGGCCGATATCGTGATCGCCGCCGTGGGCCGCGCCCGCTTGATTGACGCGAGCTGGTTGAAGCCCGGCGCGGTGGTGATCGATGTCGGCATCAACCGCATCGACGACGACGGCCGCAGCCGCCTGGTGGGTGATGTCGACTTCGACAGCGCCCTGCCCCATGTCGCCGCCATCACCCCGGTGCCCGGCGGTGTCGGGCCGATGACCATTGCCTTCCTGATGAAAAACACCGTGGCCGCCGCCCTGGCGCAACACCACGCCCTACGCAGCCAATCGGAGGCCGTATGCCATTCAATCTATTGAAATACGGGCTGAGTTCGGAGTACCCGGTGGAGGTGGACCTGCCACCGCCCAAGGAACTCAAGTCGAGTTACGACGTGGTGATCATCGGCGCCGGTGGCCATGGCCTGGCGACGGCCTACTACCTGGCCAAGTACCACGGCATCACCAATATAGCGGTGCTGGAAAAGGCCTACCTGGGCGGCGGCAATACCGCGCGCAATACGGCGGTGATCCGCTCCAACTACCTCACCAGCGAAGGCGTTCGTTTCTATGCCGAGTCGGTGAAGATGTTCCAGTCGCTGTCCAACGAATTCGATTTCAACATCATGTACTCCGAGCGCGGCCAACTGACCCTGGCCCACACCGACGCCACCGTGCGTTCGTTCCGCCAGCGCGCCGAGGTCAACAAGCACTTCGGCGGGCGTACCGAGATGATCGACCGCCAGCAGATCCGCGAGCTGGTGCCCAGCCTCAACCTCGACCCCGGCCACTTGCCGGTGATCGCCGGGCTCTGGCATATCGACGGCGCGACCGCGCGTCACGATGCCGTGGCCTGGGGCTACGCCAAGCAGGCGGCCAAGCGTGGCGTGGAAATCCATCAGCTCACCGAAGTGCAGGACCTGGTGATCGAGAACGGTGCCATCACCGCGGTGAAAACCAATCGCGGCACCATCCGGTGCGGCTGCGCGGTGCAGGCGATTGCCGGGCACAGCTCGCTGCTGATGGCCAAGGCCGGTATCCGTTCGCCGATCCAGACTTTCCCGTTGCAGGCCATGGTCACCCAGCCGTTCAAGCCGTTCCTCGACCCGTTGGTGAGTTCCTCGGCCCTGCACTGCTACGTGCAGCAAACCAGCCGTGGCGAAGTGGTGTTCGGTGGCGGTTCCGACCCGTACCCGCTGTTCAACACGCGCTCGACCCTGGACCTCAAGGAAAGCCTGTTGGCCCATGCCATCGAGATGTTTCCGTTCCTGGCCAACGCCAAGTTGATGCGCCAGTGGGCCGGGATCACCGACATGACCCCCGACTACAGCCCGATCATGGGCCTGTCGCCGCTGAAGAATTACTACCTCGACGCCGGCTGGGGCACCTGGGGCTTCAAGGCCACGCCGATCTGCGGCAAGACCATGGCCGAGCTGGTCGCCAGCGGCGGCAAGGTGCCGGACTTGATCAAGCCCTTCGGCCTCGAACGTTTCTCGACCTTCCAGCAAGTCAACGAAATGGGCGCCACAGCGGCCAGCCACTGACGGAGAGCAGACGATGAAAATCATGATTTGCCCGCTCAACGGGCCGCGCAATATCAGCGAGTTCACCTACGGCGGTGAATTCAAACCGATGCCCGACCCGCTGACCTGCAGCGATGCCGAATGGGCCGACTACGTGTTCAACACCGATAACCTCGCCGGTGTGGTGCGCGAATGGTGGATGCACACGCCGTCCAGTTACTGGTTCCTCGCCGAGCGCCACACGGTCACCGACGAGATCCTGCGCACCTTCGATCCGCGCGAAGTGTTCACTACCCGCGTCGACTTCACCACCGCCAAGGAGATCGCCGGATGAACCGCCTCCCCGCCCCCATGGGCCTGCTGATCCAGCGTGACCAGCCACTCGATTTCAGTTTCGACGGCCTGCCCTACCAAGGTTTGCAGGGCGACAGCATCGCCAGCGCGCTGCTCGCCAACGGGCGCTTCCTGATGTCGCGTTCGTTCAAGTACCACCGCCCACGCGGCCCATTGACCATGGCCGGCCATGACGCCAACAGCCTGGTGCAACTGCCCCGCGAACCCAACGTATTGGCCGATGCCCACGCGCTGTCCGCCGGCTTGGCGGTGACGGCGCAGAACGTCAACGGCTCGCTGGATAACGACAAGGACGCCTACCTCGGCAAGTTCTCCAGGTTCATGCCAGTGGGTTTCTACTACCGTTCGTTCTACAAGCCCAAGGGCATGTGGAAAGTCTGGGAACCGATCATCCGCAAAAAGGCCGGCCTGGGCGTGCTCGACCTGACGTTCCAACCCGAGTACTACGACAAGGCCTACCTGTTCACCGACCTCGCCGTGATCGGCGCCGGCCCCGCTGGCTTGCAGGCCGCGCTGACCGCCGCGAATGCCGGCGCCAAGGTGCTGCTGATCGAGCAGCAGCCTATTCTCGGCGGGTCGCTGACCTACGCGCGCTTCGATATTGCCGGCACCCGTGCCGACACCCTGCGCCGCGAGTTGCTCGGCGCGGTGCAGCAACACGCGAATATCCAGGTGCTCACCGACTCCACCTGCAATGCCTGGTTCACCGACAACTACCTGCCGGTGATCCAGGGCAAGCGCTTGTACAAAGTGCGCGCACAACAGTGCCTGGTGTGCAGCGGTTCGTTCGACCAACCGGTGGTCTTCCGCAACAACGACCTGCCGGGGGTGATGCTCACCAGCGCCGCGCAACGCCTGATGAAGCTCTATGCGGTCAAGCCCGGCAAGCGCGCAGTGGTACTCACCGGCAACGATGACGGCTACCTCGCCGCCCTCGACCTGCATGACCAGGGCGTGGACGTGGCCGCCGTGATCGACCTGCGTCACGCCCCGGCGGACAAAGCCCTGCCGGGTGCCCTGGCCCAGCGCAAGATCCCGTGCCTGAGCAACAGCACCGTGTTCGAGGCCCTGCATGAAAAAGGCCTGCGCCATGTGAAAGGCGTCGATGTGCGCCAGATCACCGGCCAGGGCCAGGTCAGCGCCAGCGGGCAAGTGATCGACTGCGACCTGCTGTGCATGTCGGCCGGTTATATGCCGGTCTATCAGCTGCTATGCCAGGCCGGTGGCAAGCTGGCCTATGACGACTCGCGAGCGGAGTTCAGCCTCAGTGGCCTGCCGCGCAACCTGGGCGTGGCCGGTTCCGTACACGGTCGGCATCAACTGGACAATGTGCTGGCGGATGGGTCCAACGCCGCCGCCGACAGCCTGTGCGCCCTCGGTTTGAACAGCCCGAGCCCGCCTGCAGCGCTGCGCAGCGAAGCCCAGGTCAACTTCCACTGGCCGATCTTCCCGCACCCCAAGGGCAAGGATT
Organism: Pseudomonas sp. CFBP13509; assembly: GCF_005233485.1. Taxonomy (NCBI): domain Bacteria; kingdom Pseudomonadati; phylum Pseudomonadota; class Gammaproteobacteria; order Pseudomonadales; family Pseudomonadaceae; genus Pseudomonas; species Pseudomonas sp. CFBP13509. Next base: position 26,691 of record NZ_QGAA01000033.1, on the reverse strand, counting down.
TCGTCGACTTCGACGAAGACCTGCAAGTGGCGGATATCGTCAACGCCACCCGCATCGGCTACCGCGATGTGCAGTTGGTCAAGCGTTACTCCACGGTCGGCATGGGTCCGTCCCAGGGACGTCACTCGGCGCTGCCGACCGCACGGCTGGTGGCCTGGGCGACCCAGCGCACGATCAGCGAAACCGGGGTCACCACCGCACGCCCGCCGTTCGTGGCGGAGAAACTCGCCCATGTCGCCGGACGCGCCTTCGACCCCTACCGCCAAACGCCGATGCACGCGCGCCATGTGCAAGCCGGGGCGAAGATGATGCCCGCCGGTATCTGGCAGCGCCCGGCCTATTACGGCAAGCCCCAGGACCGCGAAGCGTGCATGCAGGCCGAAGCGCTGCATGTGCGTAACAAGGTCGGGCTGATCGATGTGTCCACACTCGGTGGCCTGGACGTGCGCGGCCCGGACGCCGCCGAATTGCTCAACCGCATGTACACCTTCGCGTTCCTCAAGCAGCCGGTGGGCCGTTCGCGTTATGCGCTGATGACCAACGAACACGGCGTGGTGATCGACGACGGCGTGTGCGCGCGGCTGGCCGACAAGCATTTCTACGTCACCGCCACCACCAGCGGCGTCGACCGCATCTACCAGCAGATGCTCAAGTGGAACGCACAGTGGCGCCTGGACGTGGACGTGACCAACGTCACGGCAGCGATCTGTGCGGTGAACGTGGCCGGGCCGGATTCGCGCAAGGTGCTGGAGCAGGTGTGCAACGACCTCGACCTCAGTGCCGAAGGCTTCCCCTACCTGGGCGTGCGCCAGGGCACGGTGGCCGGGATCAAGGCGCGCTTGCTGCGGGTCGGGTTTGTCGGCGAGCTGGGCTATGAAATCCACGTACCGGCACGCCACGGCCTGGCGTTGTGGGACGCGTTGATGACGGCCGGCAAGGCCTTTGACATTCGCCCCTTCGGCGTCGAAACCCAACGCCTGCTGCGCCTGGAAAAAGGCCACGTGATCATCAGCCAGGACACCGACGGCATGACTCACCCGGCAGAAATCGACATGGGCTGGGCGGTCAGCCGCAACAAGCCGTTCTTCGTCGGCCGCCGCTCGGTGGACATCCTCGAAGCCCAGCCGCTGAAACGCAAACTGGTGGGCTTCAGCCTGCCCAAGGGCAGCGTGCAACCGCTGGAAGGCCACCTGGTACTCAACGGCGCGGACATCAGCGGCAACGTCACCTCCTGCGAATACTCCACCAGCCTGGGCCGCATTATCGGCCTGGCCTACGCCGGGATCGACCAGAGCACACCGGGGCAGCGCATTCCGATTCGCGTCGAGGGCGGCATCGTCGTCCAGGCCGAGGTGGTGCAACTGCCGTTCTTCGACCCCACCAACCAACGCCAGGAGGGTTAAGCCATGACCAGTCTGAAAGCCCACGAATTGTTCACGCCGCCCTGCCAGTTGCAGGACCAGACCGACCTGCCCCGGGTCGGCTTTCGCGGCGCACAAAGCACCGAGTACCTTACCGCGCGCGGCTTCACGTTGCCGGGCGCGCCCAACCAAGCCAGCGCGCAAGCGGACGGCAGTTGGGTGGCGCGCCTGTCGCAGAACGAATACCTGGTGCTGGGCAGCCCGCAGGATCAGGGGCAACGGATTGCCGATGAAGAAGCGCGTTGGGAACTGGACCACCGTGCCAATTACCTGCTGCCGCGCCAGGACAGCCATGCCTGCGTGCGGCTCAGCGGGGGGGTGATTGCGCGGGTGATGGCCAAGCTGTGCGGGGTTGACTTGAGTGACCCGGCGTTCAAGCCCGGGATGGTGGCGCAGACGTCAGTGGCGCGGGTCAATGCGATTGTCATCCACACAGGGAGTGTGGAGCTGCCGGCGTTTCATATCCTCTGGGATCGCGCCTCGAAGGAATACTTCGAGGGCGCGTTGCGGGATGCGTTGGAGGAGTTCGGCGGAGTGGCTCAGTCGGTGTAGCCCAACCGTGCCGCCCTGATCTTCCGGGTGTGTTGACGTGTCGCCAGGCAGTAATACAACGGGCACGTCACCACCAGTCCCACCAGCCACGACAGGTCCGCGCCTTCCACCAGGTTGGCCCACGGCCCCACATACAGCGACGTATTGGCAAACGGCAGTTGCACGATGATGCCGATGAAGTACGCCACGATCGCATGCAGGTTGAAACGCCCATACACCCCGCCATCGGCCCGGAAGATCGAGGCAATGTCATAGACCCCGCGCTTGATGATGTAGAAGTCGATCAGGTTGATCGACGCCCACGGCACCAGCACCAGCAACAGCGCGAGGATCAGGCCGATAAATTGCGAGATGAAGTCCGCCGAGGCACCCAACGCCACCACGCAGCAACCGGCCAGGACCACGCCCGACAGCAGCACGCGCACCTTGATGCTCGGGGTCCACTGGCTGGCGAAGGTCTGCACCGAGGTGATGATCGACAGCACCGCGCCGTACAGATTCAGGGCGTTGTGGCTGATGATATTGAGCAGGAACAGCACCATCAGGATCGGCCCCAGCCAGCCGGTGGCTTGCTTGACCGCGACCATGGCTTCGGTGCCTTCGGGCGTGGCCAGTGCAGCTACCAGGCCAAAGGCGAAGGACAGGATGGTGCCAAGGGTGGCGCCCAAGTAGGTCGCAATGAACGGCCGGGTGATGCCGATATCCGCCGGCAGGTAGCGCGAGTAGTCGCTGGTGTAGGGCGAAAAGCTGATCTGCCAGATCACCCCCAGCGACACGGTGGCCAACCAGCCAGCGGCGTTGAAGCCGCCACGGGTCAGGAAATCTGCCGGCAAGTCATGGGCGAAGATGTAGATAAAACCGGCCAGCAACGCGCTGCCCATCACCCAGGTGCCGATGCGGTTGAGGGTATGGATAAAGCGGTAGCCGATCACGCCGATGGCGGTGGCGCTGAGGGCGCCGATCAGGATGCTCGCCGGCACCGGCACCGACGGCACGATGCCAACGATGGACTTGCCGGCCAGGACGATATTGGAGATGAAAAATCCGATGTAGATCAGCGCGGCAAAGAACACGATCAACAGCGCGCCGTAACGGCCGAACTGGCCACGGCTCTGCACCATCTGCGGGATGCCCATGCGCGGGCCCTGGGCCGATGCGAGGGCAATCACGATGCCGCCGAGCAAATGCCCGAGGGCAATCGCCAGCAGGCCCCACGCCAGATTGAGATGGAACACTTGGGCCACCATGGCACCGGTGACGATCGGCAGTGGTGCGATGTTGGTGCTGAACCATAAGGTGAACAGGTCGCGGGCCTTTCCATGGCGCTCTGCGAGGGGGACGTAATCGACCGTGTGATGCTCGATCAGGGGGTCTTGCCGGGACATCTGGGGCATGGAAATGAACTCGCGTTTGTCTGATCTTATAGTTGTTTGACGCCAAACCGGGGGAGCTCTCTGGCCGCCCCTCAGATGAACACCATATTATGGTATTCCAACATTTTCACAAGACTGATCCGCTGGTTTTACCTGCAACTGATCCGGTTCCTTGTCGTATTGATTCCTTGATTTTTAAACCTAACACCCCGTATTCATTGAATATTTCGCCACAAAAGACGTTTATCAGGGATTTAAAAAAGCGCTTGCAAGCTTTGTATTACGGTATACCATCATACCTACAACCCGATAAAACCGTTCCACCGCCAGAGGACCGTCACATGATCGATGCCACCATCTACAAACAAGTGATGGGTTCGTTTCCTTCCGGGGTCACCGTGATTACCACACTCGATGACGACGGGCAGATCGTCGGCCTCACCGCCAGCGCGTTCAGCTCGCTGTCCATGGACCCGGCCCTGGTGCTGTTCTGCCCCAATTACAGCTCCGACTCCTATCCCATTCTGATCAAGAACAGGCACTTTGCCATCCACGTCTTGTCGGGCGGACAGCAAAATGAAGCCTACGCCTTCGCGCGCAAGGGCAAAGACAAGGCCCAAGGCATCGAATGGACGCTCAGCGCACTGGGCAACCCGATCCTGGCGAATGCCACTGCAGTGATCGAGTGTGAGCTGTGGCGCGAATATGAAGGCGGCGACCACGCGATTATGGTCGGCTCGGTAAAGAACCTGATCGTGCCAGAGCAGGCCAATGGTCCACTGGTGTATTGCCACGGCAAAATGGGTACCCTGCCCGTGCCTGCCTGACCCTCCCTGCAAACCCGGTATTTGCGGAAAATAACAACAGATTAGAGGTAAGCGTCATGAAGTTTTCCCTGTTCGTACACATGGAGCGTTGGGACGAAAGTGTCAGCCACCGCCAGTTGTTCGAAGACTTGACCGAACTGACCCTGATGGCCGAGGCCGGCGGTTTCAGCACCGTATGGATTGGCGAACACCACGCCATGGAATACACCATCTCGCCGAGCCCGATGCCGCTGCTGGCTTACCTCGCGGCCAAGACCACCACCATTCACCTGGGCGCCGGGACCATCATCGCGCCGTTCTGGCACCCGCTGCGGGTGGCGGGCGAATGCGCCTTGCTCGACGTGATCAGCAACGGACGCATGGAAGTCGGCCTGGCCCGTGGTGCTTACCAGGTCGAATTCGACCGCATGGCCGGCGGCATGCCCGCTTCCAGCGGCGGCCAGGCGCTGCGTGAGATGGTGCCGGTGGTGCGTGCGTTGTGGAAAGGCGACTACGCCCACGACGGCGACATCTGGAAATTCCCCACCTCCACCAGCGTGCCCAAGCCGATCCAGCAGCCCAACCCGCCGATGTGGATCGCCGCCCGCGACCCGGACTCGCACAACTTCGCAGTCGCCAACGGCTGCAACGTGATGGTCACGCCGCTGATGAAGGGCGACGAAGAAGTCCTCGACCTGAAAAACAAATTCCAGGCCGCCCTCGACAACAATCCCGGCGTACCGCGCCCGCAACTGATGGTGCTGCGCCACACCCACGTGCATGCCGCCGATGATCCGGACGGCTGGAAAGTCGGGGCCAAGGCGATCTCGAAGTTCTATCGCACCTTCGATGCCTGGTTCGGCAATAAAGAGGTGCCGGTGAATGGCTTCCTGGCACCGAGCCCGGAAGAAAAATTCGCCGCCCGCCCGGAGTTCGAGCTGGACAGCCTGCACAAGACCGCGATGATCGGCACCGCCGAAGAAATCATCCCGCGCATCCGCTACTACCAGGAACTGGGCGTGGATGAGTTCAGCTTCTGGTGCGACAACAGCCTGCCCCATGCCGAGAAGAAGAAGTCGTTGGCACTGTTTATCGAGCAGGTGGTGCCGGCGTTTCGTTGATTGCTTGCAGGCGTCGCGCCAAACAGGTGCGACGCCTGCCCGCCCGGCATCAACTGAACAGTTCGACACCCAATTGGAACGCAACCCACAGCGCCAGCCCCGTGGCGAAGAGCAGCGCAATATTTTCGAACAGGTTATTGCGGTATTCCTTGCTCAGCAGCGACTTCTGGTTGGACATAATCAGCAAGCCGAGGGAAATCACCGGCAAGCCAATGATGTTCAACGCGCTGACGCCGATGGTCAACGTGACAAAGTCCGGCATGCCCGGCAGCGACCACATCAGCGGAGTCACCAGGATGAACAACATGAACCACTTGTGCATCGGGTCATGGTGAAACTCTTTGCCGTAACGCTCCCGGCGTCCAGGCCGTACGTGCTGGAAGGCATCGGTGATCAGCATCGGAAAGGCCGTGGTTTTGCCGGAGATGCTGGCAAACAGCGTGGCGAATACACCGATAAAGAAAATGTACCAGCCGATCGGCCCGAAGAAGATTTCGAGCGCCTTGCCCAGGTCGCCCAAGGTCTTCACTTCAATACCGTTGGGCCGCAGGATCTCGGCGCCCACAATCCAGATCGCCAGATTGATCACAATGCCGACGAAGACGGCGAATAGCAGGTCGTTACGCTGGATGCGCTTGTGCTGTGGGCCGACCCAGCCTTTCTGGCGCATGACATAAGGGTGCACGAAGTTGGCAATCGAGCCCGCCACCGCGCCGATCACCGAGACAGCCACCAGCAACGCCCCGTGTACGCCCTCATCCGGCGGAATGCTGAAACCAATAGTCCCTTTGACAATGCCCGCCATATCCGGCCCGGACATCACCGCCAAGGCAATGAACGCCAGGGTCATGATTGCCAACAGGCCTTTCATCACGCCTTCGATCATCGAATAGATATTGCGCCCCACCAGCAGCCACACCGCCAGCACCACCGCCACCGAACACAGCAGCGCATAGTCGGTCTTGAACAGCATGGCCAGGGCTTCACCCGCCCCCTTGATCATGTAGGCATTCATCAAATGCCCCATCAGCAGCGCGTACACCAGCAGGAACCAGGCGAAGAACGGGTTCAACTGGGCATAACCCTGAAGGATCGTCATGCCTTGGTTATTGCACAGTTGAAAGCGCGCAATGATGTTGACGATCAGGTACCTGAGCAGCAGGGACACTGCCAGCACCCACATCATGGCGTAGCCGTAATTCGCGCCGGCAACGGAGGAAGTAATCAAATCGCCTGCCCCCAGCCAAGACAGGACGGCGATCACGCCTGGGCCTAATAACTTGAGTAGTCGTACAACATGGCCGCTTACGGGTGCGGCAGACTTGCCTTCTATCGAAGGGAAATCGGTCATAGGGGAGTCTCCGTTGTTGTTTTTGTGAGAGCGGAGATAGTCGAACACAATTGATACGACGTCGTATAACCAATCAGGGCGGGTATGTATTAATAAATGTTTCCTGGCGGGCGCCCCCCCCTTGAGTGCTGATTGACCGGACAGAAAGAGGATTGGATCGCTGTGCACACGGCAAAATGTACTATCTGGTTACTTATATTGCTAAAATCGCGTCTTTGCCCTCTCTCACTCGAGTCCTTTCGACATGAAACGAGCATCGCGCGCCACAGGCGTCTCTAGATTCCTACTCCTGGGCCTGGGCGTAATCATCGCCCTGCTCGGCCTCGCGCTGGCCGTTGGCGGCGCCAAACTGGTGAGCCTCGGCGGTTCCTGGTACTTCCTGATCGGCGGCGTGGCCATGGCGGTTTCCGGCCTGTTGATTGCCCGGCGCAACACCGCCGGTGCATGGTTGTTCGCCGCGTTCCTGATCGGCACGGCCATCTGGGCGGTGGCGGATGTGGGCCTGGTGTTCTGGCCGCTGTTCTCGCGGCTGTTCATGTTTGCGGCCATCGGCCTGGTGGTGGCGCTGGTGTATCCGCTGCTGGCCGGCCGGCCCGCGCGCGGTGCCTATGGCGTTGCCGCCGTGTTGGCGGTGGGCGTGGCGGTGGCGGCGGGCAATATGTTTGTCGCCCACCCCAGCGTCGCCCCGACCGGTGCGGGCCCAGGCATCACGCCCGTGGCCGCGGCCGACGCGCAGAAAGACTGGGCCCACTACGGCAACACCGAAGGGGGCAGCCGCTTCGCCGCGCTGGACCAGATCAACCGCGACACTGTCGACAAGCTCAAGGTGGCCTGGACCTATCACACCGGTGACGTGGCCCTCAGCGACGGCAACGGTGCCGAAGACCAGCTGACGCCCCTGCAGATCGGCAACAAAGTGTTTATCTGCACGCCCCACAACAACCTGATCGCCCTCGACGCCGACACCGGCAAAGAGCTGTGGAAGAACGCAGTCAACGCCAAGTCGGCGGTGTGGCAGCGTTGCCGGGGCATGGCGTATTTCGACGCCACCGCGCCGATTGCCCAGCCGACCCAGCCCAACAGCTCGCCGATCATCGCCGCCAGCGTTCCCGCCGGTGCGCAGTGCCAGCGTCGCTTGCTGACCAACACCATCGATGCACGGCTGATCGCCGTGGATGCCGACACCGGCAAATTCTGCGAAGACTTCGGCACCCATGGCCAGGTGGACCTGAAAGCCGGCCTGGGCAATGTGCCGGACAGCTACTACCAGCTGTCGTCCGCACCGTTGGTCGCCGGCACCACCGTGGTGGTCGGTGGTCGCGTCGCGGATAACGTCCAAACCGACATGCCCGGCGGTGTGATCCGTGGCTTCGATGTGATCAGCGGGCAAATGCGCTGGGCCTTCGACCCGGGCAACCCGGAAGACAAACAGGCCCCGACCGGCGACAAGACCTACGTGCGCAGTACACCGAACAGCTGGGCGCCGATGTCCTACGACCCGTTGATGAACACGGTCTTCCTGCCGATGGGCAGCTCGTCCACCGACATCTACGGTGTGGAACGCACTCAGCTCAACCACAAATACGGCGCTTCGGTATTGGCGCTGGATGCCTCTACCGGTGCTGAAAAGTGGGTGTACCAGACCGTCCACAATGACCTGTGGGACTTCGACCTGCCGATGCAACCGAGCCTGATCGACTTCACCCCACCGGGCAGTGACAAGGCGGTACCCGCAGTGGTAATCGGCACCAAGGCCGGGCAGATCTATGTACTCGACCGCGCCACCGGACAGCCGCTGACCGAGGTCAAGGAAGTCCCGGTCAAAGCCGCGAACATCCCCAACGAACCCTACTCGCCGACCCAGCCCAAGTCTGTGGGCATGCCGCAGATCGGCGCGCAGACCCTGAGCGAGTCGGACATGTGGGGCGCCACCCCGTACGACCAGTTGCTGTGCCGCATCGACTTCAAGGGCATGCGCTACGACGGCCTGTACACCGCGCCGGGCACCGATAAATCCCTGAGCTTCCCGGGGTCCCTGGGCGGCATGAACTGGGGCAGCATTTCCACCGACCCGGTGCACGGTTTTATCTTCGTCAACGACATGCGCCTGGGCCTGTGGATCCAGATGCTGCCGTCGCAGAACAAGGCCCAGTCCTCGTCCGGTGGCGAAGCGCTGAACACCGGCATGGGCGCGGTCCCGCTCAAGGGCACGCCGTATGCGGTGAACAAAAACCGCTTCCTGTCGGTGGCCGGCATTCCGTGCCAGGCGCCGCCGTTCGGCACCCTCACCGCCATCGATATGAAGACCCAGAAAGTCGCGTGGCAAGTGCCGGTGGGCACCGTTGAAGACACCGGCCCCCTGGGCATCCGCATGCACCTGCCGATCAGGATCGGCCTGCCGACCCTCGGCGGCACGCTGTCGACCCAGGGCGGCCTGATCTTTATCGCCGGCACCCAGGACTTCTACCTGCGCGCCTTCAACAGCGGCAACGGCGATGAAATCTGGAAGGCCCGCCTGCCCGTCGGCAGCCAGGGCGGCCCGATGACCTACGTGTCGCCGAAAACCGGCAAGCAGTACATCGTCGTCACCGCCGGCGGTGCGCGCCAGTCCACCGACCGTGGCGACTATGTGATCGCCTACGCCCTGCCATAACCCCTCTGTCCGCGCGGTGCCCCTGCACCGCGCTCCGGCATCAGCAACTAGCCCCCTCCCACATCGCCTGCATTTCAATAGGTGAGCGGCATCGTTAGTGGCATTTGGTCATGGTTTGTAAAGGGCCAGCAAGTCGGCTCGCTTTTAATTGCAGGACGTTTCCTAGACAATCCCTGCCGCCTTGTGCCTGTTGGAATCGCTGGCTAGTCTGCGGTCCGTCACTGCCAAATCAGTGATCGGGTTTAGTCGCCTGACCTTCCAACGCGTGCATGGTCCTCCATGAGTTTTATGGTGGCTGTGCGCAGGGCACCTTCGGGTGCGCCGGTATTTTCGCGTTGGAGCCGGTCGACTAACCTGCGTACAGCCGCCACCCTCGTTTAGTCGCGAAGGGTGTAGGCCTCTCATCCAACGCGAAGGTACACCATGAATAAAGTTATCCCCGATCCATCCCACGACCCCGCCAAAGACCGCGCCGCCTTCAACCGCGCCATCGACCACTACCTACCCACCCAAGGCCTCCACTCGGTCAACGAAGACCTGAGCTTCGAAGACGCCCTGCTTTACACCGCCAGCTTGCTCGACAGCGCTTCCGCCACGGCGCTGGATTGCGGTGACCTGCTACCAAACCCCGAACGGGCGAAGATTCTGGCCGTGTGGCATTTGCTGGAAATTGCAAAGACCACCGTGGATCGCTCCATCGACTGCCTGAAACCCGCAAAAGCAACTGCCTGAACGCGTTAAAAATGTGGGAGGGGCGGTGCGACGATTCGACTTGCCCCCCTCCCACATGGTGAGCGCTGCAAGTTTCGGCTACTGCGCACAGGTGACGCGAAGCGTCACGGGCTGCATTCCCACGCAGGAGCGTGGGAATGATCTTTGATCATCGAGCCGGGGACATTTCCGGGGGATAACATCGACAGTGCGCTGGTGCCGGGATTGCAGGTCAAGGCGATGTTCTGACTCGCCCGTGCGCAAATCGGCGGATGGTCCCCCCCGGTTTGCGACGGCTAACCCAGTGGAATCGACTTGGCGATAATCTTTCGGGCGTGATTGGCCAGCTGTTTGGCACTCATCGCAACCACCTCCTCGGCCTCAATGGGCGGGTGGGCGATGATGCTGACGTCGGTGCTGCGCAAGGCGTTGTAGGCGATATGGTTGACCGCCGGGCTGATCGTGACGGGAATGATCCCAACCCCGATATCCTTGGCAATCCGAAACGCCCCACTCTTGAAAGGCTGCATCTCCCCGCCATGGTTTCGAGTGCCCTCGGGAAAGATCCACAGCGAAGTATTCTCTGCGACAACCCGCTTGGCGATCTTGCGCAAACTGCCGATGGATGCCCGTGGGCTGTTCCTGTCAATGAACAGACTACCGGTCAGCCAATACAACTGCCCCACCAGTGGCAGCCACTTGAGCGACTGTTTACCGACGATTACCGTGCCGGGGTTGAGCGCATGCGCCACGATCAACACGTCATAGTTGCAGTGGTGGTTGGCCACATAGATGTAAGGCCGGGTGGTGGGAACGCTGTCAAAGCCACGAACATCGACACGCACCCGGAAGATTTTATTGATCACCGAATAGGCCCGGCAGGCCACGTACAGATTTCTATTCTTTGAGGTGTTGATCAACATGTAGAGGCACAAGAACGGAAAGCTCAACACGATCCACAGCAACACCAACAACCCTCGGGCCAACGCAATCATAAATTACCCGCTTTACCTGAATCTCTGAGCTTGGTTAACGGGGCTTCTCGAACCTCGTCAGCATTATCCATGCAAGTACAACAAACCTGCGGCGTTTTGAGTAGCTGCCCGAATGGGCAGGTCGATCGCGTTCAACCGCGCGCCCTCCGTCACGCGCACAAGCGGTATAATCGGCGCGCTCCCGTCTGTAACGGGTGCCGACCATGGAAGGGACGATCGGTGAAAGAATGGCGAGAAACCTTGATAGAAGCCGTATCCGGCTGCATGACCGAACATGAACTATTCAATAAAATTCATACGATAACGTCCAACCTGGGCTTCGAGTTCTGTTCTTACGGACTGAAAATCCCGTTGGCCACATCGCAATATGTGCTGATTTCGAACTACCCAGGCGCTTGGGAAAAGAAGTATGTCAGCGAAAATTACTTCTCCCAAGACCCCACCGTTGCCCACGGCCTGACCCGCTCCATCCCGCTGCACTGGTCCGCCGCACAACAGCAACAACAGCACCAGGCCTTCTGGGAGGAGGCGCGCCATTACCAGCTCAACCATGGCTGGTGCCTGTCTTCGCAACGCGGCCCTGACGCGATTGGTTTACTCTCGGTATCGCGCTCCAGTGAATGCATTTCAGCGACTGAACTTGAGCACATCGAGAACAAGTTGACCTGGTTGACGCAGTTGGCGCACGAATCGATGACACGCTTCTTCTCCGACAAATGCCTGCCAGAAATTCACCGCCCCCTGACCGCACGGGAAAAAGAGACCTTGAGGTGGACGGCCATCGGCAAAACCTATATCGAGATCAGCCTGATCCTCAACATCGACACAGGAACCGTGAAGTTTCATCTGGCCAATGCCATGCGCAAACTCCAGGCCCACAACAAAACCCAAGCTGCCGTCAAAGCCTCCTTGCTGGGATTACTCTTTTAGCCCTGCTGGTACTCCCGCGGCGTACAACCAAACTCGCGACGAAACACCGTATGCAGGTACTGCGCCGACTTGAAGCCGCACTTGGCGGCAATATCGGCAATCGCCAGTTCGTGGCTTTCCAGGCCCTTGGCGGCGGCGGCGAGTTTGAAACGCAGGATCTCGTCATGCACGCTGCAGCCGCGCACCTTGCGAAAGTGCGCTTCCAGGGAGGAGCGCGACACGCCGACATAGGCCGCCACCTGCGCGGTCTTGATGCCCTGGCAGGCGTACTGGCGGATAAACAGCAGCGCCTGCATCACGTACGGATTACCCAAGGGTTGATGCAAGCTGGAGGCCTGCACATTGATCGCCTCCGGCGGCACCAGGACCTGCGTGCCCACGCACGGTTTGCCGTGCAGCATCTGGTGCAGCAAGGCGGCGGCCGTGCGCCCCATGGTTTCCGTGCCCTGGATCACCGAACTCAGCGGCACGCGCGTGAGGGTGCGGGTCAGGGGGTCATTGTCGATGCCGATCAATGCGACTTGCTCCGGCACGGCGATGCCGGCGGTGAGGCAGGCTTGCAGCAGTTGTCGGGCGCGGGCGTCGGTGACGGCGATGATGCCGATGGGCTTGGGCAGGCTGTGCAGCCAGGCAATCTGCTGTTCCACCGCGCTGTCCCACAACGGCGCGCTGGTGCCCAGGCCGCGATACACCTCGACGTGCAGACCATCGCGTTGCAGCAGGCGGCGAAAGGCTTTTTCACGCTCCTGGGCCCAGCGATTGGCCTGGGCCTCGGGCAGGCTGAAACAGGCAAATCGGGTCAGCCCGGCCTCGATCAGGTGCTCGTACGCCAGCTTCATCAACTCATGGTTGTCGGTGGCCACGTAGGGAATGCCCTTGGGATAAGCGCGCGCGTCTTCATACGAGCCACCCACCGCCACCACCGGCAACGTGCTGTCGGCCAACGCTTCGCCGATCAGCGGGTCGTCGAAGTCGGCAATGATGCCGTCGCCCTGCCAGCGCTCGATACCGCGCAGGCGACAGAGAAAATCCTCCTCGAGGAACAAATCCCAGGACGCGCGCGTGCTGCTCAGGTAATTGCCGATGCCGGCGATGATGCCGCGGTCGTAGATTTTGCTGCCGTTGAACAACAGGGCGATGCGGTGGACGGGCGGTAGGGTTTTCATTGTTTTTATCCTGGGGCCTGTGGCAACAGACTAGCCCCCACCACTCAAAATCGCACTACACCTTGGTGATTTTCATAATCAGCGGGCCAGGAGCCGTTGCTAGTATCCAGACACCGCCAAGAACAATAAGGAAAACGCCATGCTGTACTTCCCCGGTGTCGAGAAGGTTCGCTTCGAAGGCCCCAGCAGCGATGCCCCCCTCGCCTTTCGCCATTACGACGCCAACAAACTGGTCCTCGGCAAACCGATGCGCGAGCACCTGCGCATGGCCGCGTGTTATTGGCACACCTTCGTGTGGCCTGGCGCCGATATGTTCGGCATGGGTACCTTCAAGCGGCCGTGGCAGCGCAGTGGCGAGCCCATGGACGTGGCCATCGGCAAGGCTGAGGCGGCCTTCGAGTTTTTCTCCAAGCTGGGCATCGACTACTACAGTTTTCACGACACCGATGTGGCGCCGGAAGGCAGTTCGATCAAGGAGTACCGCAACCACTTCGCGCAGATGGTCGACCACCTGGAGCGCCATCAGGAACAGACCGGCATCAAGTTGCTGTGGGGCACCGCCAACTGCTTCAGCAACCCGCGTTTTGCCGCCGGTGCCGCCAGTAACCCAGACCCGGAGGTGTTCGCCTATGCCGCCGCCCAGGTGTTCAGCGCGATGAACGCCACGCTGCGGCTCAAGGGCGCCAACTATGTGCTGTGGGGCGGCCGTGAAGGTTATGAAACCCTGCTCAACACCGACCTCAAGCGCGAGCGCGAACAGCTCGGGCGCTTTATGCGCATGGTGGTGGAGCACAAGCACAAGATCGGCTTCAAGGGCGACCTGCTGATCGAGCCCAAGCCCCAGGAGCCGACCAAGCACCAGTACGACTACGACAGCGCCACGGTGTTCGGCTTTTTGCATGAGTACGGCCTGGAACACGAGATCAAGGTGAACATCGAGGCCAACCACGCCACCCTGGCCGGGCACAGCTTCCACCATGAGATTGCCACGGCCGTGTCCCTGGGCATCTTCGGCAGCATCGACGCCAACCGTGGCGACCCGCAGAACGGCTGGGACACCGACCAATTCCCCAACAGCGTCGAGGAGATGACCCTCGCCACCTATGAAATCCTCAAGGCCGGTGGCTTCAAGAATGGCGGCTACAATTTCGACTCCAAGGTCCGCCGCCAGAGCCTGGACGAGATCGACCTGTTCCACGGCCATGTCGCCGCCATGGATGTACTCGCCCTGGCGCTCGAACGTGCGGCGGCGATGGTGCAGAACGACCAGTTACAGCAGTTCAAGGACCAGCGCTATGCCGGCTGGCAGCAGCCGCTGGGCCAGGCCGTGCTGGCCGGTGAGTTCAGCCTGGAGTCACTGGCCGAACATGCGTTTGCCCACGAACTGAACCCGCAGGCCGTGAGTGGTCGCCAGGAGATGCTGGAGGGGGTGGTCAACCGGTTTATTTATCGGTGACCGTGTGGTGATTGCGTTTGTTGTGATGAGTGGGGTTGGTGTGGTGAGGGGGGGTTATTGTGGTGAGCGGGCTTGTTGTGGTGAGCGGGCTTGCCCCGCGCTGGGGCGCGAAGCAGCCCCAAACCCAGGCACCTCGGTGTGTCAGCTAAAAACACATCGCCTGCAATGGGGCCGCTTCGCGCCCCAGCGCGGGGCAAGCCCGCTCACCACACCAAACCCATTCACCACAAAAGTCCTGTTCACCACAAAAGCCCGGCTTGCCACAACACACCGGTTAGCCACACCTACAGTGTTCGCCTAGAGTCTTCACCCAGTGTCTTTCCAACAACAATAAAAGGACGCACCACCATGAAGTCATTCAAACGTACCCTGCTCGCCACCGCCCTGGCCCTGCTCGCCCTGCCGGTGATGGCCGACTCCGCCCACCCGAAAATCGGTTTTTCCATCGACGACCTGCGTCTGGAACGCTGGTCCCGGGATCGTGACTACTTCGTCGCCGCCGCAGAAAAACTCGATGCCAAGGTCTTTGTGCAGTCCGCCGATGCCAACGAGCAGAAGCAGATTTCGCAGATCGAAAACCTGATCTCCCGGGGCGTCGATGTGATCGTGATCGTGCCGTTCAACGCCACCGTGCTGACCAACGCGGTCGCCGAAGCCAAGAAAGCCGGGATCAAGGTGGTGTCATACGACCGCCTGATTCTCAACGCGGACATCGATGCGTACATTTCCTTCGATAACGAAAAAGTCGGCGAGATGCAGGCCAACGGCGTGCTGCAAGCGGCGCCCAAGGGCAATTACTTCCTGCTCGGCGGCGCGCCCACCGACAACAACGCCAAGGTGCTGCGCGAAGGCCAGATGAAGGTGCTGCAACCGGCCATAGACAAGGGCGACATCAAGATTGTCGGCCAGCAGTGGGTCAAGGAATGGAACCCCACGGAAGCCCTGAGCATCGTCGAGAACGCCCTGACCCGCAACAGCAACAAGATCGACGCCATCGTCGCCTCCAACGACGCCACCGCCGGCGGTGCGATCCAGGCCCTGGCCGCGCAGAAGCTGGCGGGCAAGGTGCCGATCTCCGGCCAGGACGCCGACCTCGCCGCCGTCAAGCGCGTGATCGACGGTACCCAGACCATGACCGTGTACAAGCCGCTCAAGCTGATCGCCACCGAAGCCGCCAAGCTCTCGGTGCAACTGGCGCGTAACGAGAAGCCCACCTACAGCTCGCAGTACGACAATGGCAGCAAGAAAGTCGACACCATCCTGCTCACCCCGACCCCGCTGACCAAGGCCAATATCGACCTGTTGGAAAAGGACGGGTTCTATACCAAAGAGCAGATCGGCCTGTAGGCGCTGGCTTGCCAGCGAAGATCGCGAACGAAAACGCGGAAAGCCTGAATAAACGCGGTGACTTGGCGTTTTTCGCGAGCAAGCTCGCTCCTACAGTCATGTCGTCAGTCCTGTGTGTGAGCCATGGTATGTCCGACTACCTGCTGCAAATGAACGGCATCGTCAAAACCTTTGGCGGTGTCCACGCGCTGAACGGCATCGACATCAAGGTACGGCCGGGGGAATGTGTCGGCCTGTGCGGCGAGAACGGTGCCGGTAAATCCACCCTGATGAAGGTGCTGTCGGCGGTCTACCCCCATGGCACCTGGGAGGGGGAAATCCTCTGGGACGGGCAACCGCTCAGGGCCCAGTCCATCAGCGAAACCGAGGCCGCCGGTATCGTCATCATTCACCAGGAACTGACCCTGGTGCCCGACCTGTCGGTGGCCGAGAACATCTTCATGGGCCACGAGCTGACCCTGCCCGGCGGGCGCATGAACTACCCGGCGATGCTGCACCGCGCCGAAGCGTTGATGCGCGAGCTCAAGGTGCCGGACATGAACGTCGCGCTGCCGGTGTCACAGTACGGCGGCGGCTACCAGCAACTGGTGGAAATCGCCAAGGCCCTGAACAAACAGGCGCGCCTGCTGATCCTCGACGAGCCTTCCTCGGCCCTGACCCGCTCGGAAATCGAGGTACTGCTCGACATCATCCGCGGCCTCAAGGCCAAGGGCGTGGCCTGCGTGTACATCTCCCATAAGCTCGATGAAGTGGCGGCCGTGTGCGACACCATCGCGGTGATCCGCGATGGCAAGCACATCGCGACCACGGCCATGGCCGACATGGACATCCCACAGATCATCACGCAGATGGTCGGGCGGGAAATGAGCAACCTCTACCCCACCGAGCCCCGTGCCATCGGCGAGGTGATTTTCGAAGCGCGCAACGTCACCTGCTATGACGTCGACAACCCCCAGCGCAAGCGCGTCGACGATATTTCCTTTGTGCTCAAGCGCGGCGAAATCCTCGGCATAGCCGGGCTGGTGGGCGCCGGGCGTACGGAGCTGGTGTCGGCGTTGTTCGGCGCCTACCCCGGCCGCTACAGCGCCGAGGTGTGGCTCGACGGCCAGGTGATCGACACGCGCACGCCGCTCAAATCGATCCGCGCCGGGCTGTGCATGGTGCCCGAGGACCGCAAGCGCCAGGGCATCATCCCTGACCTGGGCGTGGGCCAGAACATCACGTTGGCGGTGCTCGACACCTATTCCCACCTGACCCGCATCGATGCCGAGGCCGAACTGGGCAGCATCGACCAGCAGATCGCACGCATGCACCTCAAGACCGCCAGCCCGTTCCTGCCGATCACCAGCCTGTCCGGTGGCAATCAGCAAAAGGCTGTGCTGGCGAAAATGCTGATGACCAAGCCCAAGGTGCTGATCCTCGACGAGCCCACACGCGGGGTGGATGTGGGCGCCAAGTATGAGATCTACAAACTGATGGGCGCGCTGGCGGCAGAAGGCGTGTCGATTATCATGGTTTCCTCGGAATTGGCCGAAGTGCTCGGCGTGTCCAACCGCGTGCTGGTCATCGGCGACGGCCAGTTGCGTGGCGACTTCATCAACGAGGGGCTCACCCAGGAACAGGTGCTCGCCGCCGCGCTCAGCCAAAACAATAACAATCGGAAAACCGCGTAGATGAATCAGGTCAAACAGCTGTTCACTCGCTACAAAATGCTCGCACTGGTGATCGCCGTGGCGTTTATCTGGCTGTTTTTCAGCTGGCAGACCGAGGGCGGCTTCCTCACCCCGCGCAACCTATCCAACCTGCTGCGGCAGATGTCGATCACCGGCATCCTGGCGTGCGGCATGGTGCTGGTGATCATCAGCGGTGAGATCGATTTGTCGGTGGGTTCGTTGCTGGGACTGTTGGGCGGGCTCGCAGCGATCCTGGATGTGGTCTATCACATTCCGCTGCTGGCCAACCTCAGCCTGGTGGCGTTGTGCGGCTTGATGATCGGTTTGGCCAACGGCTACATGACCGCTTACCTGCGCATTCCGTCGTTTATCGTTGGCCTCGGCGGCATGCTGGCGTTTCGCGGGATCCTGCTGGGGATCACCGGCGGCACCACCATCGCGCCGGTGTCGCCGTCGCTGGTGTATGTAGGCCAGGGGTATTTGCCGCATTCGGTGGGGGTTGGCCTTGGGGTCTTGCTGTTTGCCCTGACTCTGTTTTTGACCTGGAGACAACGGCGCAACCGCGCGCTGCATGGCTTGGCACCGCACGCCCTGATGCGCGATGTGCTGCGCGTGGGGGTGATCGGCGCGGTGCTCGCCGGGTTTGTCACCACCCTCAACAGCTACGACGGCATCCCCGTACCGGTGCTGCTGTTGCTGGTGCTGCTCGGCGTGTTCAGCTACGTCACCAGCCAGACCGTGTTCGGCCGCCGCGTCTACGCGGTGGGCAGCAACATGGAAGCCACGCGCCTGTCAGGCATCAACGTGCAGGCGGTGAAACTGTGGATCTTCGGCATCATGGGCGTGATGTGCGCCCTCGCCGGCCTGGTCAATACCGCGCGCCTGGCGGCGGGCTCACCGTCGGCGGGCAATATGGGTGAGCTGGATGCCATCGCTGCGTGCTTTATTGGGGGTACGTCGATGCGCGGCGGCTCGGGCACGGTGTATGGCGCTTTGCTCGGGGCATTGGTGATTACCAGCCTGGATAACGGCATGTCGATGCTGGACGTGGACAGTTACTGGCAGATGATTGTGAAGGGCAGCATCCTGGTGTTGGCGGTGTGGGTGGATGTGAGTACACGCACGGGTCGGCGCTGACTGCCTCACTTCCCGAGCAACACGGCCCCATCCCCCAGCCGTCCCAACTGATCCCCCGGATTGCGCAACGGGCAATCATCCAGGGACAGGCATCCACAGCCGATACAGCCATCGAGTTGGTCGCGCAGTTGAGTGAGGCTGTTGATACGCTCACTCAACAGGTCGCGCCAGCGTGTGGAGAGTTGGGTCCAGTCCTTGGCCGTCAACGGCCGTCCTGAAGGCAGTTCGTCCAACGCGTCCTTGATAGTCGCCAACGGAATGCCCGCGCGCTGCGCGACCTTGATCACCGCGATCCGGCGCAGTACGTCACGCTGATAGCGACGCTGATTGCCCGCGCTGCGTTGTGCGTGAATCAACCCCTTGGCTTCGTAGAAATGCACCGTGGCCACGGTCACGCCGCTGCGGCGGGCCAATTCGCCCACGCCGAGGGGGATGCGCACATCGATTTTCGCTTCCATCCAGCTCTTGACCTCATCTAAACATGAGGTTTTATAAAGGGTGTCGGCTTGCCTTGGCAAGCCTTCAGTCCTTTGAATCGGAGCCTGCATGGACACACCTCAACCCTCCCCCTCCAACTGGGCCGCGCTGTTGTCCGGTGCCAACGGCGTACGTTCGCTCGCACTGGCAGGCGGCGTGGTGCTGCATGCGATCAACGTGTACATCGCCACCACGATTCTGCCGTCAGTGGTCCAGGACATCGGCGGCATCGACTACTACGCATGGAACACCACGTTATTTGTCGCCGCCTCGATCCTCGGCTCGGCATTGTCGGCGCGCCTGCTTGGCAGCCTCGGGCCGCGTGCGGCGTACCTGGTCGCCAGCCTGGTGTTCGCCGGCGGGGCCTTGGCCTGTGCGTTTGCGCCGTCCATGCCGGTGATGCTCGTGGGGCGGTTGGTGCAGGGACTGGGTGGTGGGTTCTTGTTCGCGCTGTCCTACGCGATGATTCGGTTGGTGTTCGATGAAAGCCTGTGGCCGCGCGCGATGGCGTTGGTGTCGGGGATGTGGGGCGTGGCGACGCTGGTCGGGCCAGCGGTGGGCGGAGTGTTTGCCGAGCTGGGCATATGGCGCGCGGCGTTCTGGTCGTTGATTCCGGTGGCCGGGTTATTCGCGGTGCTGGCGGCGGCGGTCCTGCCCAGGCGCAGCACCGAGAGCGCTGCGCCGACCCCGTTGCCACTCGCCCAACTGGTGCTGCTGACGGCGGCGGTACTGGCGGTGTCGGCCGGCAGTGTCTCGTCCACCCTGCCCCTGAACATGCTGGGGCTGGCCGTGGCGGCGGTGTTTACCGCGCTGCTGATCGTCACGGAAAGCCGCGCCCGCCATCGACTGTTGCCCGCCGGAGCGTTTCGGATCACCACTGCGCTCGGCGCGCTGTACGCGACGATGTCATTGCTGGCGGTGGCCGTGACCAGTGGCGAAATCTTCGTGCCGCTGTTTCTTCAAGTCCTGCACCACCAGTCGCCGCTGGTGGCCGGTTATCTGGCGGCATTGATGGCGGCTGGCTGGACGCTGGGGTCAATCGCCAGCGCGGGTGTGACGGGCAGCAACATTCGACGGGCGATCCTGGCCGGGCCGATCCTGGGCGTGGTGGGCATGGTGGCGCTGGCCATCTTGATGCCCGTCGAAAGCAACGGCAGCGGGCAGACGCTCACACCGATCTGCCTGGCGCTTATCCTGATTGGGTTGGGCGTGGGGCTGGCTTGGCCGCACTTGCTGACCCGGGTGTTCCAGGTGGCGCCGGCCGGTGAGCAGGACCTTGCCAGCGCGTCGATTACCACCGTGCAGCTGTTCGCTACCGCGTTTGGCGCGGCACTGGCGGGCATGGTCGCGAACGTCGCCGGCCTCACTGAACCCGGCGGTGTCGAAGGCACCGCAAGCGCTGCGGTGTGGCTGTTTGGGGTGTTTGCACTCGCGCCTGTGGTGGGTGTTCTGATTGCCAGGCGGGTGGTTCGCATGATCGGTCAGTACCATGCCAAGCTCACCAATACCCCTGCCTGAGCACATTTGACTGCATTCCAAGGTTGGATCGAGGTGCTCAGTGCTATTCAAACGCCTGGCGATTCTCAGGCGTAATCAACTTGAACGGCACCCAGACCACCGCCGACTCCAGCACCTCGCCGCGTACCAGGCGCAGTGCGGTGTCCACTGCGCCGCCGGCCTGGCCGGCGGCATCCTGGAACACGCTGACCGCCATCTTGCCCTCAGCCATCAATTTCAAGCCGTCCGGTGTGCCGTCGATGCCGCCGACCCAGTAGTCCTTGGCCTGCTTGCCGGCCTTTTCCAGCCCCATGATCGCGCCGATCGCCATTTCATCGTTATTGGCCGCGATGATCGAAAAATCGACGCCCTGCTTGACCCAGTCAATGACAATCGTGGCGGCCTGGCTACGCTCCCAGTTACCGACTTTTTTCTGTACGACTTTCATATCGGGGTATTTGGCGACGACTTTTTCCACGTCCTCGGTGCGCATCAAGGAGGACGCGTTGGCGGGGTCGCCCACCAGAATCACCACGTTGCCCTTGTAACCGGCGCGGCGCGCCAGCTCTTCCATCTGCAAAGTACCCGACTCCAGCTCGTTGGAGCCGACAAACGCGGTCTGCGCCGGCCACTTTTGCGGGTTCGGGTTGCGGTTGACGAACACCAGCGGGATCTTTGCATCCGAGGCCAGCTGCATCATCTGCGCCGCACTTTTGCCGTCGACCATCGCGACGATGATCGCATCCACCTTGGAATTGACCAGGTTGCGGAATTGGCGCATCTGCAAATCGACGCTGTCCTGCCCGTTCTCCATAAAGATGTCTGCGTTCATGACGCTGGCCTGTTGCTGCACCCCGTTGCGCAGCAGGGTCTGGAAGTTATCGTCGTACTTTGCCATGCCTACACCCAGCAAGGGCGTGGCGGCCTGGGCTGGGCCCGGAATGAACAGCGTCGCCCCCAAGGCGAGGATTAACCATGCTTTCATGTTCTGACTCCCGCGGCTCAAACGCTGAAATGATGGAGCAGCTCGCGCTGCACCTTGGCCATGTCCGACAGCTCGTGGCTGCTGATGGCGGACTGCTCGGCGCCGTCTGCCGTCTGCTGGGCCGAATCGTTGATCTGGATGACCATCCGACTGGTTTCCTGCACCGTGGCGCTCTGCTCCTCGGTGGCGGCGGCGATCTGGATATTCATGTCGCGGATACTGTCGACCGAGTCGCTCATCGACAGCAGCAAGTCACCCGCGCCCGAGGCCAGGGACACGCACTGGGTGGACTGCGCCTGGCTTTCGTTCATCACGTGCACCACCGAGTGAATCTTTTCCTGCATGAGCCCGATCATGTCCTGGATTTCGCTGGTCGAGGTCTGGGTACGGCTGGCCAGGGAGCGCACTTCATCGGCCACCACCGCAAAACCGCGTCCCTGCTCGCCGGCACGGGCCGCTTCGATCGCCGCATTCAGGGCGAGCAGGTTGGTCTGTTCCGCAATGGTGCGAATGGCGACAACAATGCCCTCGATATTCTGTCCGTACTTCTGCAACTCATCGGTCACCTGCGTGGCCTTGTTCACCTGGTCGGCCTGCTGGCGAATGTTGACGATGGTCTCGGCCACACGCGCCTGCACCTTGTGCGTAAGTTCACTCGTGTCGTCCACGGCCTGGCGGGTGTCCTGCGCACGCCGGGCCACCTCTTCGACCGTGCTTTCCATCTGCGTCATGGCCGAGGCTGCCGATTGCAGGCGGTCCTTCTGCTCATCCACCACCCGGGTGGTCTGCTCGCTGTTCAGGGCGTTGCTGCCTGCGGTAACGGCCAGCGCATCGGCAGAGCCGATCAATTCACGGAAGGTTTTGCGCAGGGCCGTGGTCAGTTCGTTCAGGTAACCGCCCAACTCACCGAATTCGTCTTTACGGCTGACATCGAAACTGACCCGCATGTCTCCCGCAGTAAGCGTCTTGAGGACTTCGCGAAACGCCGCCAGCGGACGCCGCAGGCTGAAGGCGACCCAGGTACCAATCGCCACCGCCGCCAGCACCGCCAGCACACACGCGATCAACAGCAAGCTGCGGCTGGTGCCGATGGTGGCATTGGCCGACTGGCTGGCCTGGTTGGCGACCTCCAGGGACTGGCTGCCGAACTCGCCAATCCTGTCAAGGGTGGCTTTCAGCGCCGCGTCAACCGCACTGCGTTGCTGCTGCACCTGCGCGGCCAGTTTTGCCTCCACCTGATAAGCCTGGAACAGGCCGTCAGGGGCGGTCAGGTCACTCAGCAGGCGATTGACCATGACGCCGGCAATCCGCCCGACCCTGGGGTCAATCGCCGCCAGGGCCTGGGCCCGGGTGCTGATCACTTCGTCCTGGAGATTGAGCACACGCTGTAATTTATCAATGGCCGGCGTGACGGTATGAGCCGCGAAGCCATCGTAGGATTTGTTGACCTCCAACAGCAGCTTTTCCGCTGCGGCCACCTGTTGCGGTTCGCCGACACTGCGTGCATGGGCAATGTAATCGCGCAGATAGCTGGTCAGCTGTATCGCCTGTGCACTGCTGTAGCCTTGCAGTTGCCGCGTCAGCGCCAATTGCTGCACGTGTTGCACGTGGGACGCCATCAGCGCCTGCGCCTGTTCGGCGTAGGCCGCTACCTGTTGGCGCTGCTGCGCCAGGTTCGCGCGCAGCGCCTCATGCTCGCCCGTATAGGCAACGGTGCTGTCGAGCAATTGATTGAACTGGGCGATGCTCTCGGTGAACGGTCGCTTGCCGTCCTCGATCTGCTTGGGGTCGGTGCTGATCTGAAGGGCCAGCAACGCCTGGTTGGCGCGCAGGATGTGCACGTATAGCTCACTGGCGGCCCGGCTCAAGGGTGCCGACTCGCCGGTGATAATGTTCAAGCGACTGCTGATGGACTGGGTGTTCTGATAACTGATCCCCGCCATGACTAGCAGTAACAGCACCAACACCGCAAACCCGCCGATCACACGCTGCAATATGGTCATGGCCACCCCTTTTGATTTTTATTCGTTGACCTGAGCGACGACCAGGCGTGCACCTACGCGTTCGGGATCACTCGTGGTGCTAGTGCCTGTATCGGCCAGGTGGGCGAGGACTTGAGCCTTGAAGGCAGGCTGAAATGCGGTCAAAAAAAGTGGGAGGGGGCAAGCCCCCTCCCACCTACCTGATGAATTCAGGCTGGGTTTTGCACTGCGGTCACTGGCTCAACACCACATCCCGCATCGCCGGAATGTAGCCATAGTCATAAGCCTCCTGCACAAACGAACGATCGCCCTTCAACACGATCCTGACCGTCGGCGCCTCGGTGCCGCCGATGCGATAGTCATCGCCGGTGGTGGGCACGCTGTCGATAAACGACGTCACCAGGCCGTTGGGCATCACGCAGTGGGAATACGTCTGGAACGGCTGCGACGGCGGATTGCCGAGGACCAGCCCGGACGCGTTCATCGGCGTATAGGGCCCGAACAGATGATCGCTGACAAACCCATAGACGCCATCCGGCCCCGTCACGCCATCGGCATAGGTGAACTTGTGGCTGATGGTGAACAGGTAGTACTTGTTGTCCTGGAACACATAGTGCGGCCGTTCGGTCTGGTCGTTCACGCCAACGGCCGTGACCAGTGGCGGCAGGATTTCCCACTCGTCACCGTTGAGGTCCTTGGCCACGGCGATGCCGATGCAGCCCACCTGGTAGCGGGCACCGCCCACGTCCTCGTGCCCCGGCGGCACCAGGCCCAGCTCGTTCGGGCCCACTTCGTGAGTGCCGCGCTCACCGGCGACATTGCCTTCGAACACCATGTACAACTTGCCATCGACGGGATCGATAAAGGGGCTGGGATCGCGAAAGTTCCAGGTCGCATTCTGCGCTTCGGTTTGATAATAGGTGCCGTCGGCGTCGAACAACGACTTGACCTGATCAAAGCCCTGGAGGGTGACACCGGTGTCCGACGTAATGACCTGGCCTCGGACCTTGGCAATCGTGGCACCCGGCGTGACGCAGGTGTAGTACAGGTCGATGTCACCGTTGTTATTCAACAGAATCGGCGTGCCCGCCCATTCACGGGTGGTCGGCGAAACCCCTTCGGCCATGACACGGCCGCCGAAGATCCAGTCCTTGCCGGTGCGCGAATACCAGTAGCAGATCCGCGCATGACCATGACGGTCTTCCCAATCGCGCTTGATGTCGTAACGGCCATCGGCATTGATGAATTGTGGATCATGGGGGCGACGGTCGGCGGTCAGGGTGAAGATCACCGACCAGCCATCCACCGATACCACCGTGCCATCGAGTTCACGCAAGGGCATGGTGTCCCAGATAAAGACCGTGTCACTCATGACAGGAAAGTCAGGACTCACTAACGGCTGTGTCGTCGTCGGGTCATTTTCATTAACTTTCAGCGCATCGGCCCGTGTCCAGCGAGTGGGTGCGTGATTCGCATGTTTCATGATGATGTCCTTTTGCTGACGCTTAAGTGACAAGCGAAGATTAAATAGCACCGAACAGCCAGCAACTTAATACTGACTGAAAGAGCAAGAGATAGTTGGCTCTGCAAGTGCGCACCAAGGTTTAACATGGGCACTTGCTTATCGCAACATGAAGAATTATTTATATTACAAAGGCCATCACTGTATTTATATCCTTGATATAAATACAGTGGCACTTGCAATAAATGACAGCTCAGTAGAAAGCTAGCTAATCAACTACCGAATACCAGCGCCGCAGCCTGGGCACCGGCATTCTTCTGGGTGAAGTCCTTGGCTTGCGCCGCAGTCTTCAAGGTATAGGCGTAGTTGGAACTGGCCGTCCATTGTGCTTTGGGCGACTTCTGGTTGGTGATCGGCGGCACACTGTTTGTATCCGTGAACGTCCCGGTGCCTTTGTCATCCAACATGCCTTTGTTTTGGCTGCCCTCGCCAAAATAGTTACTTTCAGACAGGATATTGGCGTTCTGCGCCAGGGTAAAACCGAGGTGGAAGTTATTGATGTAGTTGTTATACACATGGAAATAACCATAGCGCATCAAGCCGGGTGCGCGCACTTCCATATTGTCGAAGCGGTTATGGCACAACGTCAGGCGCGGATAACCGTTGAACTCTGCCTTATTATCATCCGCTGGGTGACCGAAGATCAGCCCGTACTTGTGGCTGCCAAAGAAGCAGTTGCTGATGGTGGCATAATCGGCTTTTTCACCGATATACAGCAGTTTATCTTCACTGCCGTCAGTGGTGGACCAGCTGTGACCGACAAACGAGCAATGGTCAATCCAGTACTTGCTGCCGTAGTTCAGGTAGACCTGAATATCGTCATTGGCCTTAATGCTCGCCGAATGCTTGAAGATAATATTCTGCAGAATAATGTTCTGCGACTGCGCGGTTGCACGCAGGTGAATATTCTCCAACGTGCGGTTCTGGAACGAACCGATCAGGGTCTTGTTGGCGCCCAAGTTGACTTTGGTCAGGCTCGACGCCGAGATATTACTGTTGATCACCAATACCCGTGGGGTGGTGTCGCCAATATTGGCCTTGAGTTGATCCAGGGTGGTGATACTGACCACAGGACCGGACCAGCCGCCAGTGACTTTTGCCGCGAGGGCGAAACCGGTCAAGCCGGTGAGTTTGCTTTCTGGATAGGACATGAGTTCCCTCTCTATCAATAAAACGGCTCGGTATAACGAGCCTGTGCATTAAGTTAATCCATTAACTTGCACACAGTGTTTGGCGTGGCTGATGTTGCCATCCTGGTTGATCAGCGCTTAAACACTGTGTTTATGTACAGTATTCGTCATTCGCCTGGCCGTCAACCCTCAAGTGAAAAACAACCAAAAGTGGGAGGGGGCTTGCCCTAATGCTGATCAGTTGAGAGATAGAACGGGCAAACAGTAACCAGTGGCGAGCGGGCTTGCTGTGGTGAGCGGGCTTGCCCCGCGCGGGGCTGCGAAGCAGACCCAAAACCAGGCGCTGCGGTTTACCTGACAGAACACAGGGAGCCTGATTGGGGCTGCTTCGCAGCCCAGCGCGGGG
>NZ_QGAA01000032.1:0-43157 GCF_005233485.1 Pseudomonas sp. CFBP13509 | reverse complement strand
AGCCCAGCGCGGGGCAAGCCCGCTCACCACAGCAAGCCCGCTCACCACAGCAAGCACGCTCACCACAATAAGCTTGCGCAGGCTCACCCGATAACCCATTCGAGAGTGCACCTCCACACCCCACGTGATCTGAGGACTACTCGTAACCTGTGGTGAGCGGGCTTGCCCCGCGTTGGGCTGCGAAGCAGACCCAAAACCAGGCGCTGCGGTTTACCTGACAGAACACAGGGAGCCTGATTGGGGCTGCTGCGCAGCCCAGCGCGGGGCAAGCCCGCTCACCACAGCAAGCCCGCTCACCACAATAAGCCCGCTCACCACAGAAGCTCAGGGCATCAGGAAATCTGCCCCCCCACCTGCCGGGCGGTATGCAACCGGTGCAACGTGATCTCGCGCACCGCCTGCTTGCTCAGTTCGATATGCCGCTGCAGCAGGTGCTGCGCCTGGTCAGCCTGGCGTTGCACGATGGCCGAGAGCAGTTGCCCATGCTCTTCGTACGTCGCCGCAATGCGGGGCGCCTGGGTAAAGTCGAGCCGCCGGATGATGCGGATCTGCTCGGTGATGGCGTAGTGCATGCGCGCCATTTCACGGTTGCCGGTGGCTTCCACCAACGCGCAATGAAAACGCTCATCCAGCGCCGATACGGCCTGGGCGTCCTCCAGGCGCTCGCCCTCCTGCACCTGCCAGGTGGCCTGCAACGCTTGCAGCATCGGGTTCGGTTCGTCCATCGCACATAACCGGCCGACAGCCGCCAGTTCCAATACGATGCGCACGTCGTAGAGCTCTTCGAAGTAGGCGAAATCGAACGGTTTCACCTGCCAGCCGCTGCGAAAATACACCTCGAGATACCCTTCCCGTTCCAAGCGATACAGCGCCTGACGCACCGGCGTGCGGCTGGCGTGCATGCGTTCGGCCACCTCGCCTTCGCTGAAACGATCGCCCGGCAGCAGTCGGAAGTCGAAAATATCCGCCTTGAGCTGCGCGTAGATCTGCTCGGCCAGGCTGTCGGGGCGTGTCTTGGCCCCCATGCTTAACCGCGACTCGCAATAAAGGCGCGCCAGCCACCGAACTCGGTGATGTCGAGGGCGTCGGCCAGGGCCCAGGGCTCGCAGATGAAGCCTTTGACGCTGCGCCCATCGGCCAGCAGCAGGTTGCCGATCCCCAGCGGCGCGGGGATCTCGGCGACGAACTCGCCAAAGCGTGCGAGGGGCATGTCCCATAGCTCGACGATGATCGCCCGACCGCTGTCCGCCTTGGCCAGCCCGGGCTTGGGCGGCACCGTGCCCGGCAGCGCGTACAGGCGGTAGGTGTCGGCCGTCAGGGTTTGCTCCACCAGCACCGCGTTGCGCGTCGTCAGCTGGACATTCAGCGGCATGCCGGTGAGGTGCGCGCCCACCACCGCCACGCGCACGCAGCCGGGGGCTGGGGCGGGTGCGGACGGTGCCGGCAGATAGCGCTGGGTGGCACCTAAAGGCAGCTCCAGGCTGGCTTGCCAGCGCTTGCCCAGGTGCGCCAGCGCCGTGTCATGCCAGGCCGGTGCGAGCAAGGTAATGCCGCTGGGCAAGCCATCGGCGCGGATACCGGCCGGCAGCGCCAGGGCCGAGAGGTCGGCCAGGTTGGTGAAGTTGGTGTAGTAGCCGAACTGCGAGTTGTAGCGCACCGGCTCCTCCGCCATCTCGGCCATGGTGCGCAGGGTTGGCGAAGTCGGCACCAGCAAGGCATCGAAACCGGCCAGGCTGTCATTGATGCGGCGGCTCAGTTCAGCCCGCAGGTATTCGGCTTTGTAGGCGTCGCAGGCGCTGTACTGGCGGCCATTTTCGACAATGCCGCGCACCACCGGGTTGATTGCCTCGGGCTGGTTTTCGAGCATGCTTTCCAGGGCCACGGTGCGTTCGGCAACCCAAGGGCCGAAGTACAGCTGGTCCGCCAGTTCCTTGAACGCAGTGAAATCCACCGGGGTGATCACCGCGCCCAGCGCCTTGAAGTGTTCGACCGCGTGTTCGAACACGGCCTGGTTCTGGGTATCGCCGAAAAACTCCAGGGCCGCCGGGATGGCCAGCTTGATCGAAGCGCCCACCGCCACTGGCGCCGTGTTGGGGTTGGCGCGGGAATAGGCGTCGCTGGCGTCGTATCCCGCCGCAACGTGCGCCACGGTCTCGGCATCTTCCACGGTCAACGCAAACACCGAGACGCAATCCACCGTGCGGCAAGCCGGCACCAGGCCGGTATTGGACAAACGCCCCTTGGTCGGCTTCAAGCCGACGATATTGTTGAACCCCGCCGGTACACGCCCGGAGCCCGCCGTGTCGGTGCCCAGGGAAAACGCCACCAGCCCACGGGCGACCACCGACGCAGAACCGGAGCTGGAGCCGCCGCTGACGTAATCGCCATTGAAACTGTTGCCCACCGCGCCATACGGCGAGCGGGTGCCCACCAGGCCGGTGGCGAACTGATCGAGGTTGGTCTTGCCCATCAGGATTGCGCCGGCGGCGCGCAGCTTCTGCACGACCGAGGCATCCCGGGTCGCGCGGTAGGCAAATTCGGGGCAGGCGGCAGTGGTGTACCAGCCGGCCGCATCGATGTTGTCCTTGATCGCAAACGGCACGCCATACAACGGCAGCCGGGTCATATCGCCGCCCTGGGCTGCCAATCGTTCGCTCAACTGCGCCAGTTGCTCGGCCAATGACGACGGCTGGGCGCGGGCGATCCAGGCGCTGTCCTCGGCGGGGTATTGCGCGGCCAGGGTGAGCAAAATGTCCGGCGTGATCGTGCCGTTGCGGTAAGCGGCCTGCCATTCACCGAGGGTCCAGCCAACAACGTTGTGCATGGGAAACTCCATCTTGTATCCAAGTTTGGATTTATCTAAAGCAAAGCCCACGCCAGGTCACTCTGCCAATGAATACAAGGGTATCGCCGCAAAACATGCGCGTAGATGGCGCACCCGGGCATCGCCCATGCGCCAAAAAAAGTCATTCAATCGACCCCTCGGTTGCGACCGACCCAATACCGACCTACTGTTCCAGACCATGCTCTGCGATTTGCTGTCCCCCACCCTAAGCCCCCAGGTGACGACATGCCCACACTACCCCGCCCTGCCGTACTCGAGCTGATCGGCAACACGCCGCTGGTTCGGGTCAGCCGTTTCGATACCGGCCCCTGCACGCTGTTCCTCAAGCTTGAATCCCAGAACCCCGGCGGTTCCATAAAGGACCGCATCGGCCTGGCCATGATCGACGCCGCCGAACGCGACGGCCGCCTGCGCCCCGGCGGCACAATCATTGAAGCCACCGCCGGCAACACCGGCCTGGGCCTGGCGCTGGTGGGCCGGGCGAAAGGTTATCGGGTGGTGCTGGTGGTGCCCGACAAGATGTCCACGGAAAAAGTGCTGCACCTCAAGGCCATGGGCGCCGAGGTGCATATCACCCGCTCCGATGTGGGCAAGGGCCATCCCGAGTATTACCAGGACATGGCCGCGCGGCTGGCCAAGGAGATTGACGGCTGTTTCTTCGCCGACCAATTCAACAACCCGGCCAACCCCCTGGCCCACGAGACCAGCACCGCGCCGGAGATCTGGGCCCAGACCCAACACGATGTAGACGCGATTGTGGTGGGCGTCGGCTCGGCCGGCACCCTCACCGGCCTGACGCGCTTCTTCAAACGGGTGCAGCCCGAGCTGGAAATGGTCCTCGCCGACCCGGTGGGTTCGGTGATGGCCGAATACAGCCGCAGCGGCAAGCTGGAAACACCCGGCTCGTGGGCGGTGGAAGGCATCGGCGAGGACTTCATCCCGTCGATTGCCGACCTGTCCAGCGTACGCCACGCCTACTCCATCAGCGATGAAGACAGCTTCGACCACGCCCGCCAGCTGCTCAAGGCCGAGGGCATTCTCGGCGGTTCATCCACCGGCACCCTGTTCGCGGCCGCGCTGCGGTATTGCCGCGAACAAACGGTGCCCAAGCGCGTGGTCACCTTTGTCTGCGACACCGGCACCCGCTATTTGTCGAAGGTCTACAACGACCAATGGATGACCGATGCAGGCTTGCTGCACTACAAGCACTACGGCGACCTGCGCGACTTGATCGCGCGGCGCTTCGAAGATGGTCGCGTGATCAGCGTGAGCCCCGACGACACCCTGCTCACCGCCTTCCAGCGCATGCGCCTGGCGGACGTGTCGCAACTGCCGGTGCTGGTGGACGGCCGCGAACTGGTGGGGGTGATCGATGAGTCCGACATCCTGCTGGGCCTGCACCATGACGCGGCGGACTTCTCCATGATGGTCGCCAGCGCCATGAGCGACAAAGTCCACACCCTGGCCCCCGGCGCCAGCCTGGCCGAATTGCAGGCTGAACTGGACCGCGGCCTGGTCGCCATCATTGCCGACGCGGCGGGCTTTCACGGCCTGATCACCCGCGTCGACCTGCTCAACCACCTGCGGAGATCCCTTGCATGAGCCAGCCCGATAAAAGCGCGTTTGCCACCCGTGTGATCCACGCCGGGCAGTCACCTGACCCGACCACGGGCGCGCTGATGCCGCCGATCTACGCCAACTCCACCTACCTGCAAGACAGCCCCGGCGTACACAAGGGCTTCGACTACGGCCGCTCCCACAACCCCACGCGGTTTGCCCTGGAGCGCTGCGTGGCCGACCTCGAAGGCGGCAGCCAGGCGTTTGCCTTCGCGTCCGGGCTGGCAGCAATCTCCACGGTGCTGGAGTTGCTGGATGCCGGCGCCCATATCGTGTCCGGCAACGACCTCTACGGCGGCACCTTCCGCCTGTTCGACAAGGTGCGCCAGCGCAGTGCCGGGCACCGTTTCAGCTTTGTCGACCTGAGTGATGTGGCGGCGTTCGAAGCGTCCTTGCAGGACGACACGCGCATGGTTTGGGTCGAAACCCCGAGCAACCCGCTGCTGAGCCTCACCGACCTCGGCGCCATCGCCCGTATCTGCCGCAGCCGCGGCATTCTCTGCGTGGCCGACAACACCTTCGCCAGCCCGTGGATCCAGCGTCCGCTAGAGTTGGGTTTCGACATCGTGGTGCACTCCAGCACCAAGTACCTCAATGGTCACTCCGATGTGATCGGCGGCATCGCCATCGTCGGCGACAACCCCGAGTTGGCCGAGCGCGTGGGATTTTTGCAAAACTCGGTTGGTGCCATCGCCGGCCCGTTCGATGCCTTCCTCACCCTGCGCGGCGTGAAAACCCTGGCCCTGCGCATGGAGCGCCATTGCAGCAACGCCCTCGACCTGGCCACCTGGCTGGAACAGCAACCGCAAGTATCCCGGGTCTATTACCCAGGCCTGGCGTCCCACCCGCAGCACGAACTGGCACACAGGCAGATGCGCGGGTTTGGCGGGATGATTTCAGTCGACTTGAACAGCGACCTGGCCGGCGCCACGCGCTTCCTGGAAACCGTCAAGCTCTTCGCCCTGGCCGAGAGCCTGGGGGGCGTGGAAAGCCTGATCGAACACCCGGCGATCATGACCCACGCCAGCATCCCGGCGGCGACCCGCGCGCAGTTGGGGATTGGCGACGGGCTGGTACGGTTGTCGGTGGGGGTTGAGGACGTGGAGGATCTACGGGCGGACCTGGCGCAAGCCTTGGCCCGGATATAAATCCCCCAGGCAACAGGGATCAACTGTGGGAGGGGGCTTGCCCCTCCCACATTGGGTACGCGTCACCCCTGGACGATGTTGGCACGCGCCGAATGCAGCTTCTTGTAGCTCTCGATCAAGCGCAAATGCCGGTCCAGCCCTTCCAGCTTCATGCTGGTCGGTGTCAGCCCATGGAAACGCACACTGCCGTTGACCGAGCCGATCACCGCATCCATCCGCTCATTGCCGAACATGCGGCGGAAGTTGGCTTCGTAGTCCGCCAGTTCCAGATCGTCGTCCAGTTCCATCTCCAGCACCGCATTCATCGCCTGGTAGAACAGGCCACGCTCGGCGGTGTTGTCGTTGTACTGCAGGAACATCTCCACGCACTCCTTGGCCTCCTCGTACTGCTGCAAGGCGAGGAAGATCAGCAGCTTCAATTCGAGGATGGTCAGTTGGCCCCAGGCCGTGTTGTCGTCAAACTCGATGCCGATCAGGGTGGTGATGTCGGTGTAGTCGTCCAGCTCGCTTTCGATCAGGCGCTCGACCAACCCCTGCAATTCCGCTTCGTCCAGGCGGTGCAGATTGAGGATGTCCTCGCGGAAAAACAGCGCCTTGTTGGTGTTGTCCCAGATCAGGTCGTCCACCGGGTAGATTTCCGAGTAGTCCGGCACCAGGATGCGGCAGGCGGTTGCGCCGAGGTGTTCGTACACCGCCATATAGGCTTCCTTGCCCATGCCTTCGAGGATGCCGAACAAGGTCGCGGCCTCTTGGGCGTTGGAGTCTTCACCTTCGCCTGAGAAGTCCCACTCGACAAATTCGTAGTCCGATTGGGCGCTGAAGAAGCGCCACGACACCACACCGCTGGAGTCGATAAAGTGCTCGACGAAGTTGTTCGGCTCGGTCACCGCCTGGCCTTCGAAGGTCGGCTGCGGCAGGTCGTTCAAGCCTTCGAAGCTGCGGCCTTGCAGCAGTTCGGTGAGGCTGCGTTCCAGCGCCACTTCCAGGCTCGGGTGGGCACCGAACGAGGCGAACACGCCGCCGGTGCGCGGGTTCATCAAGGTCACGCACATCACCGGGAATTCGCCGCCCAGGGACGCGTCCTTGACCAGCACCGGGAAGCCCTGGGCTTCCAGGCCTGCAATACCCGCCAGGATGCTCGGGTACTTCGCGAGCACGTCAGCCGGCACGTCCGGCAGGGCAAATTCGCCCTCGATGATTTCGCGCTTCACCGCACGCTCGAAAATCTCCGACAGGCACTGCACCTGGGCCTCGGCCAGGGTGTTGCCCGCGCTCATGCCGTTGCTGAGGTAGAGGTTCTCGATCAGGTTGGACGGGAAATACACCACCTCGCCATCCGACTGGCGCACGAACGGCAGCGAAACGATGCCGCGCGCTTCATTGCCGGAGTTGGTGTCGAACAGGTGCGAACCGCGCAGCTCGCCGTCGCGGTTGTAGACCTTCAGGCAGTAGGCGTCGAGGATTTCCCCGGGCAGCTCGTCATTCGGGCCCGGCTGGAACCAGCGTTCGTCCGGGTAATGCACGAACGGCGCATTGGCCAGTTCCTCACCCCAGAATTGGTCGTTGTAGAAGAAGTTGCAGTTGAGCCGCTCGATGAACTCGCCCAACGCCGACGCCAGGGCGCCCTCCTTGGTCGCGCCCTTGCCGTTGGTAAAGCACATCGGTGAATGGGCGTCGCGGATATGCAGCGACCACACGTTCGGCACGATATTGCGCCACGAGGCGATCTCGATCTTCATGCCCAGGCCGGCAAGGATCCCGGACATGTTGGCAATGGTCTGCTCCAGCGGCAGGTCCTTGCCAGCAATATAAGTGCCCGCCTCGCTGCCCGCGCTCGGCATCAACAGGGCCTGGGCATCGGCGTCGAGGTTGTCCACTTCTTCGATCACGAACTGCGGCCCGGCCTGCACCACTTTCTTCACGGTGCAACGGTCGATGGAGCGCAGGATGCCCTGGCGGTCCTTATCGGAAATATCGGCCGGCAACTCCACCTGGATCTTGAAGATCTGGTTATAGCGGTTTTCCGGATCGACAATATTGTTCTGCGACAGGCGAATATTGTCCGTGGGGATGTTGCGCGTGCTGCAGTACAACTTGACGAAGTACGCCGCACACAACGCCGACGAAGCCAGGAAGTAATCGAACGGCCCCGGTGCCGAGCCATCGCCTTTATAGCGAATAGGCTGGTCGGCAATCACCGTGAAGTCATCGAACTTGGCTTCAAGCCGGAGGTTGTCGAGAAAGTTGACCTTGATTTCCATGGGGGCACACCAGAATAACGGGCTAAACAAAAATGGCCGCCATTATGAGGTTTTTCATCGGGAAGTTTCAGGCTTTTCAATCATGCGGGGTGATGGATAGCGGTTCTACCGGCGCGATTCCCCTACGGATGTGCTGAATAACAAGTGAATATTTCATGAATCAATGCCCCGCAAATTTTATCTCATAGCATTTGAAAAGCTGCTGGAACGGTGCCAGCATGGCCATGTGCCACTATTTGATTTCAGCGCTTCAGATGAGGGTCAATATGGAATATCAACTCCCTGCGACAAAGGCGATGAGATGGCTGACGAATGCAGACGCACCGTATGACACGCGCATACGCAGCGAACTTATAGCCGGGCCTTTTTCTTCCAAGGGGGTGCTCTGGGTCGGTTGGTTTAACAGCCTGGTGATATGCACAGTCGCGGTTACACTGCACCCGAGCCAATTCTTCATTGCCTGGCTCATCATTGATTCGATGATCTGGGTCTCACGGTTAGCACTGCTGTATTGGATCAATAAATACGGCGGCCAAAAATATCCTTATGTCATTGATCTATCGTTATTACTGGGCCTGGTCTGGGCGGCGGAGCTGGGCCTGGGTACCGCTGGTTGCCTGATCAGCGGCGATGCGATTCTTCAAGTTCTCGGGTGCACCTCAATGGTGAGCGTGAATGCCGCGATCGCCATGCGTAATCAAGGTGTACCGCGCTATGCATTTACTCAAATATTGCTGACGGATGTGCCCATGAAGCTCGCCACCTTGTTTCAGCCGGAACCGCTGCTGAGGATATTCCTGCTCCAGGCCCCGCTGTACTTGACGGGCATGTGGCTACTGCTCAACACGTTGAACGATAACCTGGTGCGCGCGTTACTGGCCGAGGCCAAAAACGAAATCCGCGCGACCCATGACCCCCTCACCGGCCTGTACAACCGTATGGGGATACTCGAACTGATTGAAAACACCCTGGCCCGCAGCCGGCATGCCGATAAACACTTTGCGGTGCTCTATATAGATCTGGATGGTTTCAAGAGCATCAACGATAACCACGGACATGCCGAAGGTGACAAGGCGTTAGCCGAATTTGGTGCAACACTTAAATCGATTGTCAGGCTAAATCAGGATTGCGCCGGCCGCTTGGGTGGAGACGAATTTATTCTGCTGATGAATAATTCCGGCATGACCTCTGCCACCCTGGCAGCGCAACGAATTATAGAAACATTGCGACAGGCCTCTGAGCGTTGCGCTCTTCCCTATGCCTTGCAAGCCAGCATCGGCATTGCCCTCTTTGAAGGCGCCGACAGTACGTCACATACCTGCGCACAAACAGTGATTGCCCATGCGGATGGTGCGTTATATGAAGCCAAGCGCGCAGGCAAAAACTGTTTTCGTATCGCACCAGGACAATTCGCCACTTAGGCCCTCCTGAACGCCATTCGTCACGTCCCGGTTTATATCAAACAATCGCCATCAACTTATTCCGTGTGATGCCGATGAACTTATGGCAATTCAGGGAGTAGTCGGAATGCGCAACAACCAGCCCGTAACACAGCGCGAGATTTCACTCGCGCCTTCGCAAAAACTCATCTCCGCCACCGATGTTCAAGGGATGATCACTTACTGCAACGACGCCTTCGTCGATATCAGCGGTTTTGAACGCGCCGACCTGATCGGCGCGCCCCAGAACATCGTGCGGCACCCCGACGTGCCACCCGCCGTTTTCGCCCACATGTGGAGCCCGCTCAAGCAAGGCCTGCCGTGGATGGGCATCGTCAAGAACCGCTCGAAAAACGGCGACCACTATTGGGTCAATGCCTACGTCACGCCGATCTTCGACGGCAGCCGGGTCGTTGGCTTCGAGTCGGTGCGGGTCAAGCCTACGGCCGATGAAATCCGCCGCGCCCAGGCCCTCTACCGGCGTCTGAGCCAAGGCAAGCCGGGCGTGCCGCGCCAGGATGCCTGGCTGCCGGCGGCAGTGAGTTGCGTGCCGTACATGGCCACCGGTGTGGCTGGCAGCGTCGCCGGGCTGTTCCTCAGTGCACCGGTGGCCGTCGCAGTGGCCGTGGCGGTCGCGCTGCCGGTGGGCCTGCTGTGCTCGCGCTGGCGCCAGGGCAGTACCCTGCGTCTATTGGAGGGGGTCGAACCCTCGACGTCGGATGCCTTGATCGCGCAGATGTACAGTGACGCACGCGGCCCACAGTCGCGTTTGGAAACCGCGTTTCTCAGCCAGACCGCGCGCCTGAAAACCTGCCTCACCCGCCTGCAGGACAGCGCCGAACAACTGAGTACCCTGGCGGGGCAATCCGATCAGTTGGCTGCCGCCAGCGCCAAAGGCCTGAACCGACAGCGCGTGGAAACCGAACAGGTCTCGGCGGCCGTCAACCAGATGGCCGCGACCACCCAGGAAGTCGCCAGCCATGTACAACGCACCGCCGACGCCACCCAACAGGCCAACGTGCTGACCGGGCGCGGCCGCGAAGTGGCGCGCGATACCCGTGAAGCCATCGAGCGTCTGTCCACCATGGTCGGCGAGACCGGGGTGACCGTGGCGCAACTGGCCAGGGACAGCGACGAAATCGGCAGCGTGGTGGATGTGATCAAGGGCATCGCCGACCAAACCAACCTGCTCGCCCTCAACGCCGCAATCGAAGCAGCGCGAGCCGGCGAACAAGGCCGAGGCTTTGCAGTGGTAGCCGACGAAGTGCGCCAACTGGCCCAGCGCACTTCACAATCGACCACCCAGATCCATGGGCTGATCACCAAGCTCCAGGCATCCTCCAGCAACGCGGTGCAAAGCATGGAAAACGGCCAGCGCCAGGCCCAGGAAGGCGTAGCCTGGGTGCTGGAAGCGGACCAGGCCCTGGTGGGGATCAGCGAAGCGGTGTCGCATATCACCGACATGACCACCCAGATCGCCGCCGCCACCGAAGAACAAAGTGCCGTCGCCGAGGAGATCAGCCGCAACATCACCACCATCGCCGAACTGGCCGACCAGACCTCGATACAAGCCCATCAATCCACGGACCTGAGCAAGGAACTGACCAATACCGCGGCCACCCAATACGCGCTGGTTGAGCGCTTCAACCGCTAGAGGCAGACAAGCTTCTCTAGTAAGCCCGCTTACTGTGGTGAGCGGGCTTGCCCCGCGCTGGGCTGCGAAGCAGCCCCAATCAGGCTCCCTGTGTTCTGTCAGGTAAACCGCAGCGCCTGGTTTTGGGTCTGCTGCGCAGCCCAGCGCGGGACAAGCCCGCTCACCACAGGTTAGGAGTAGTCCTCAGATCACGTGGGGCGTGGAGGTGCAATCTCGAATGGGTTATCGGGTGAGCCTGCGCAAGCTTATTGTGGTGAGCGGGCTTGCCCCGCGCTGGGCTGCGAAGCAGACCCAAAACCAGGCACTGCGGTTTACCTGACAGAACACAGGGAGCCTGATTGGGGCTGCTTCGCAGCCCAGCGCGGGACAAGCCCGCTCACCACAGCAAGCCCGCTCACCACAGTTACAGTGTTTTTCCTTAACTGACTGGCAAGTCCCCTCCCATAGGGTTCCGCTGTGTTCTTTTGGCCGTTATTTGGACACCGGCATCGCAAACTCCGCACCCTGCTCGATGCTCTCCGACCAGCGCTGCATGATCGATTTCTGCTTGGTGTAGAAGCGCACACCCTCAGTGCCGTAGGCATGCATGTCGCCGAACAGGCTCTTCTTCCAGCCACCAAACCCGTGCCAGGCCATCGGCACCGGGATCGGCACGTTGATGCCGACCATGCCCACTTCGATACGCCGGGCAAACTCGCGGGCAATGTTGCCGTCGCGGGTAAAGCAGCTGACGCCGTTGCCGAATTCGTGGTCGTTGACCAGCTTCACCGCCTCGGCGAAGTCATTCACGCGCACGCAGGCCAGTACCGGGCCGAAAATTTCTTCGCGGTAGATGCTCATCTCCTGGGTCACGTGGTCGAACAGGGTCGCGCCGAGCCAGAAGCCGTTTTCCAGGCCAGCCTCGGTGGGTACATAGTCACGTCCGTCGAGCAGCAATTGCGCGCCGGCCTGCACGCCTTGTTCGATGTAGCCGCTGATGCGCTCCAGTGCGGCGCGGGACACAATCGGGCCCATCTCCGCCTTGAGGTCGCGGCCGTCGGTGATGCGCAGATGCCTGGCGCGTTCGGTCAGGGCGGCGATGACCTTGTCACCGACATCGCCGACCAGCACCGCTACGGAAATGGCCATGCAGCGTTCGCCGGCACTGCCGTAGGCGGCGCCCATCAAGGCATCGACGGTTTTTTCGATATCCGCGTCCGGCATCACCACCATGTGGTTCTTCGCACCGCCCAGGCCTTGCACACGCTTGCCGTTGCGCGCACCGGTTTCGTAGATGTACTGCGCAATCGGCGTGGAGCCGACGAAGCTCACGGCCTTGACGTCCGGGTGCGCGATCAGCGCGTCCACCGATTCCTTGTCGCCCTGCACCACGTTGAATACGCCTTTGGGCAGGCCGGCTTCACGCAGCAGTTCAGCCATGAACAGCGAAGCACTTGGGTCGGTCGGGCTTGGCTTGAGGATGAAGGTGTTGCCCGCCGCAATGGCGATCGGGTACATCCACATCGGCACCATCACCGGGAAGTTGAATGGCGTGACACCGGCCACGACGCCCAGGGGTTGGCGCATCGTCCAGTTGTCCATGCCACGGGAGACCTGGTCGGAATGCTCGCCCTTGAGCAGGTTGGGGATGCCGCAGGCGAATTCGAGAATGTCGATGCCACGGTCGACTTCGCCCTGGGCATCGGTGAAGACCTTGCCGTGTTCGGCGACGATGATGCGCGCCAGGTCGTCCTTGCGCTCACGCAGCAGGTGCAGGTATTCGAACAGCACGCGGGCGCGACGGATAGGCGGGGTGTCGGCCCAACCGGCAAAAGCGGCCTGTGCAGCGGCGACGGCTTCGGACACGGTCTGGCTGCTGGCCAGGGCAACGCGGCCGGTGATTTCGCCGGTGGCCGGGTTGTAGACGTCCTGATAGCGATCATCGCGGCTGACGCGCTGGTCGTTGATGTAGTGCTCGATGGTTGTAGTCATGGCAGTCGATCCAGGTGGGTTGCGTTGGGACACACGATAGGCTTTCGGTTTGTTCCAAACCAGAGCAGAATCAAGAACTGATTGTCCTTATAAGCGAACAATAAGCCCATGGAAAAATCCGAGATCGAAGGGCTGTGGACCCACATTCACTGGCTCTCAGTGCTGGAGGAACACGGCACCTACACCGCCGCCGCTGCGCGCCTGGGGGTGAGTAAATCCGCGGTCAGCCAGCGCATTTCCGACCTCGAGAAAGCCACCGGCACACGGCTGGTGACCCGTACCACGCGCAGTGTGCGGTTGACCGATGCCGGGTTGTCGCTGACCCGTGAAGTGCGCGGTGCCTATGAGCAAATCGCGCGCAGCTTCTCGTCGGTGCGCGATTCCGCCGGGGAGATTCGTGGCCTGGTGCGCTTGACCGCCCCCGTGGCATTTGCCCGGCAACAGCTGGTGCCGCACTTGGCGGAATTCCTGCAGCAATACCCGCAGGTGCGTATCCAGCTGGATGTCTCGGATGCCCTGAGCTCCCTGGCGGCCGAAGGCTACGACCTCGCTGTGCGCCACGGCTTCCAGGTGCCGGAAACCCATGTGGCCTGGAAGCTGTGCGACACCGGTTCGGTGCTGGTCGCCAGCCGCGATTACCTGCAACGCCACGGCGAGCCGCGCGAACCCGGCGACCTGTCGGCGCACAACTGCCTGTTCTACCCGCGCGGCACCGACCAGCCCGCATGGACCTTCGAGCGCGGCAGCAAAAAGGTCGAACGCCTCACCGTGCCCATCGCCGGCAGCTTCGCCACCAACAACAGCGAAGCCCTGCGTGATTCGGCGCTCAACCACCTGGGCATCGCCCTGCTCCCCGACTTCAGCGCCCACGCTGCGCTGGCCAGCGGCAAGCTGGTACAGGTGCTCAAGGGCTGGACACTCAAGGGCGCGTTTGCCGATGAAATCTACCTGATTCGGCCGTATTCGCCCCATGTGCCGAAGTCGGTGAGTGCGTTGGTGGGGTATTTGAAGGAAAAGTTATCGACGGGATTCCGCTTCGAGGGCTGAGGTTTTTAGCTTGCCCAACGGAACTAAAAGTCCATAATGGACAAATAAGTTCAGATATCGGAGATATCCATGTCCAGCGCGCCCCATGTAATCAACGAGGCCCAGGCCCGTGAACTGCTCGCCCAAGTCGATGTACCGCAGATCCTGCACACGCTGTTTCGCGCCCTGGCCGCCGGGCACGCGGTGCAACCGGCGCAGCAATTAGTGGCGTTCCCCCACGACGCCGGCGATTTCATCAATTACCTGGGCGTGCTGGCTGAAGAGGGGGTGTACGGGGTCAAGACCTCGCCGTATATCGTGCGCGAGCAAGGGCCGCTGGTGACGGCCTGGACGCTGTTGATGTCGATGCAAACCGGCGAGCCCCTGTTGCTGTGCGATGCCGCCGAGTTGACCACCGCGCGCACCGCCGCGACCACTGCGCTGGCTGTGGAGGCGCTGGCCCCGCAGGTGGCACGGCGCCTGGCGATCATCGGCAGCGGCAAGGTCGCGCTGGCACATTTGCATTACGTGAAGAATCTGCGGGACTGGCAGGGCATCAGCCTGTTTTCGCCACGCCTGGCCACTGCCAATACCGACGCCATCAAACGCCTGGATCCACGTTTGAGCATCGCCAACAGCTGCGATGCGGCGGTGGCCGACGCCGATGTGATCCTGCTGTGCACCTCATCGGCCGGCCCGGTGATCGATCCGTCGCGCTTGAGCAAGCCGGCGCTGATCACCTCGATCAGCACCAACGCCCCGCGTGCCCATGAAGTGCCGCCCCAGAGCCTCAACGCCATGCAGGTGTTCTGCGACTATCGCCAGACCACGCCGGGCTCGGCTGGCGAGATGCTGATCGCGGCTGAACAGCACGGCTGGGACAAGAACGCGATCGTCGGCGACCTGCCCGAACTGCTCAGTGAGCAGGTACAGCGCCCGGCCTATGACCGCCACGTATTTTTCCGTTCCATCGGCCTGGGCCTGGAAGACATCGCCCTGGCCAATGCCCTCTGGAGACTGTTATGAGCCATGCCGACTTCATCATCATCGGCGGCGGCATTGCCGGCGCGTCCACGGGTTTCTGGTTGTCGCCCCATGGCAAGGTGCTGGTGCTGGAGCGTGAATCCCACCCGGCCTATCACTCCACCGGACGCTCGGCGGCGCTCTACACGGCGGCCTATGGCACCCCGCAGGTGCGCGCGTTGACCCAGGCCAGCCGCGCGTTTTTCGATAACCCGCCGCCGGGTTTCTGCGAGCACCCGCTGCTGACGCCACGCGGCGAAATGACCGTGGACTTCAACGGTGACGCCGCCGAATTGCAGGCCCAGTACCTGAGCGCCAAGGCCACGGTGCCCCAGGTCGAACGGCTCACGGCGGATGAAGCCTGCGCGCGCCTGCCGATCCTGCGCCGGGAAAAAGTCCATGGCGCGCTGTATGACCCGACCGCCAGCG
The DNA here is from genome assembly GCF_005233485.1 of Pseudomonas sp. CFBP13509. Taxonomy (NCBI): domain Bacteria; kingdom Pseudomonadati; phylum Pseudomonadota; class Gammaproteobacteria; order Pseudomonadales; family Pseudomonadaceae; genus Pseudomonas; species Pseudomonas sp. CFBP13509. The sequence continues at coordinate 27,744 of NZ_QGAA01000032.1, read as the reverse complement.
ACATCGACACCGACGCCCTGCACCAGGGCTATTTGCGCGGTATCCGACGCAATCAGGGCGAAGTGCGTACCGACAGCCATGTACTGGGCTTGAGCCGTGACAGCGCGGGCCTCTGGCACGTAAACACCCAGGACGGGACCTACACCGCGCCGATCATTATCAACGCCGCCGGGGCCTGGGCCGATCATATCGGCGGGCTGGCGGGCGCCGCGTCCATCGGCCTGCAACCCAAGCGGCGCTCGGCATTTATCTTCGCCGGCCCCGAAGGCGTGGACAGCCACGCCTGGTCGATGCTGGTGGCCCTCGACGAAGCCTTCTACATGAAACCCGACGCCGGCATGTTCCTCGGCTCGCCGGCCAATGCCGACCCGGTGGAGCCCCAGGATGTACAGCCCGAAGAGCTGGACATCGCCATGGGCATCTATCAGATAGAAGAAGCCACCACCCTGGCTATCCGCCGCCCGACGCGCACCTGGGCCGGCCTGCGCAGTTTTGTGCACGATGGTGATTTGCTCAGCGGCTTCGACCCACAGGTACCCGGCCTGTTCTGGGTGGCGGCGCAAGGCGGTTATGGGATCCAGACATCGCCCGCCATGGGCCAGGCCAGTGCAGCGCTGGTGCGCGGTGAAGCGTTGCCGGAGGCACTGACACGGTTCGGCCTCGACGCTGGTATGCTCTCCCTCGCCCGCCTGGAGCCCCATTGATGAACAGCGCCGAACACGAAAAAGTCATGCAGAATTTCCGTGCGATTGCCGATGCAATCGCCACGCTGTTCTTCCCCCACGCTGAAGTGGTGCTGCATGACCTGCGCACGCAAAAAGTCGATTACATCGCCAATAACCTGTCCAAAAGGGGCATTGGCGACGACTCGGCGCTGGAGGACATGCTCAGCGCCGACGTCAGCGACGTGAATATCGGCCCCTACGAAAAGCTCAATTGGGATGGCCAGAAAATCCGCAGCCTGAGCACCGTGCTGCATGACCACACAGGTCGCCGGCTGGCAGTGCTGTGCATCAACCTGAATATCTCACTGTTCGAAAACGCCAAGGCGGCGCTGGACCTGTTCCTGTCGCCGAGCAAGCTGATCCCGCAACCGGACTCGCTGTTTCGCGATGACTGGCAGGAGCGCATCAACACATTCCTGCATGCCTGGATGCGCGAGCGCCAGCTGAGCCTGAACCTGCTCACCCGTGACCACAAGCGTGAGCTGGTACTGGCGCTGCATGCCGAAGGCGCGTTCAAGGGCAAAAGCGCCTCGAACTACGTGGCCAACGTGCTGGGCATGGGCCGGGCCACGGTCTACAAGCATTTGAAGGAGCTCAAGGGCTGATCAAATGTGAGAGGGGGCTTGCCTCAATGCCAGTCAGTTAAGGCTTTTTGTAGGAGCGAGCTTGCTCGCGAAAAACTCGCAGGCGCCGCGTTCATTCAGGAAGCACGCGTTATCGTTGACGTTTTTCGCGAGCAAGCTCGCTCCTACAGGAGGCGATGTACGCTTAACTGACTGGCATTAGGGCTTGCCCTCTCCCACCACATTTTTCCCGCGTATGACGCTCAATCGCCGTAGATGTCAGCCTTGAAGTACTGCTGTGAAATCTTCTGGTATTCCCCACTGGCACGAATGCCGTCGATGGCGCTGTTCAGTTCGCTGACCAGCGCGGTATTGCCCTTGCGCACCGCGATCCCGGCGCCCTCGCCCACGTATTTCGGGTCCTTGAGTTCCGGGCCGACAAACCCGTAGCCCTTGCCCCGAGGCATCTGCAAAAAGTCATTCAAGGGAATGGTGTCGGCAAAAATTGCATCCAGCCGGCCTGCCGCCAGGTCCATGTAGATCTCTTCGTTATTGCTGTAGCGCTTGACGTTGATGCCCTTGGGTTCGAACACCTCGGTGGCGTAACGGTCGGTGGTGGTGGCGCGCTGCACACCCACGGTCTTGCCCTTGAGGCTGGCGTACTGGTCATCCACCACGGCACCGTCCCTCATCACCAGGCGCGAGGAGGTGAAGTAGTACTTGTGGGAGAAATCCACCGACTTCTTGCGATCGTCATTGATGGTCATGGACGACAAGGCCATGTCGATTTTCTTCACCTTGAGGGAAGGAATCAGGCCGTCGAATTCACCTTCGACCCACACACACTTGACCTTCATCTGCGCACACAGCGCATTGCCGATGTCGTAGTCGAAGCCGACGATCTTGCCCTCTTCGGTCTTGGACGCAAACGGTGGGTAAGCCGCTTCGATGCCGATACGCAGGGTTTTCTCGGCGGCCAGCAGGTGGCTGGAGGCGATCAGGCCCAAGGCCAGGGCGGTGATGAGGGGGAGTTTCTTCATGGTCGTGTCTCGCGAGTTGTTATTGGTTTTGGCAAGCGTGAAGAAAAAGCTGGAGCGGGATCTTTTGTACTTATAATTCCATACTGGACTTTTACGTATAACCCGTCAATCACCACTCGCCAGCCCTTATCACCCATGACTTTTTTGCACAACGCTCCGGTGTTTTTGAGCGTTTTGCTCTTATTTATGCGTGCCTATACTCGGTCCAGCCTCTCGGTGCACCCGAAGGGCCAGTCCCCACAACAATAATTAAGGACACCGACCATGACCCAGTCCTTCCTGGCTGCCCGGGATTTTCTGCTCGCGCACCGTACCGACTACGCCACCGCCGCCCGTGACTTTCGTTGGCCGCAACTGGACGCCTTCAACTGGGCCCTGGACTACTTCGATGCCATGGCCGAGGGCAATGCCGCCGACGCGCTGTGGATCGTCGAAGAGGACGGCAGCGAGCAGCGCTACAGCTTCCAGCAACTGGCCGCGCGCTCCAACCAGGTCGCTAACCACCTGCGCGCCCTCGGTGTTCGGCGTGGCGAGCGCGTGCTGCTGATGCTCGGCAACGATGTGGCGCTGTGGGAAACCATGCTGGCGGCCTTCAAGCTCGGCGCGGTGGTGATCCCCGCCACCGCCCTGCTCAACCCGGTTGACCTGCACGACCGCATCGAGCGGGGCCAGGTCCGCCACCTGGTGGTCGGCGCGGCGCATGTCGGCAAGTTCGAGGGCCTGGGCGAAGGTTGCAGCCGCGTATGCGTGGGAGCGGCGCCGACTGGCTGGGTCGCGCACAGCGCCGCCTTTGAATACCCCGAGCGGTTCGAGGCCGAGGGCCGTACCTTGGCCACGGACCCGATGCTGCTGTATTTCACCTCCGGCACCACCTCAAAACCGAAGATGGTGCTGCACAGCCACCAGAGCTATCCGGTCGGCCATCTGTCGACCCTGTACTGGATCGGCCTGCAACCCGGCGACCTGCACCTGAACATCTCCTCGCCGGGCTGGGCCAAGCATGCCTGGAGCTGCCTGTTCGCACCGTGGAATGCCGGCGCCTGCATCTTTATCCATAACGTCGCGCGGTTCAGTGCCCAGGCGTTGCTCGGCGCGCTGGAGAAGTACCGGGTGACCAGCCTGTGCGCCCCGCCCACGGTGTGGCGCATGCTGATCCAGGAAGACCTGGCCAGCTACAAATCGCGCCTGAACCTGCGCGAACTGGTGGGCGCCGGTGAACCGCTGAACCCGGAGATCATTGAGCAGATCCAACAGGCCTGGGGCCTGCCGCTGCGCGACGGCTTCGGCCAGTCGGAAACCACCGCGTTGGTGGGCAATACGCCGGGCCAGGTGCTCAAGCCAGGCTCCATGGGCCGCCCGTTGCCGGGCTACCAGGTGGCCCTGCTGGACGCCGACGGCGTGCCGGGCACCGAGGGTGAAGTTGCCCTGCCCCTTGAGGTGCGCCCACTGGGCCTGATGCTCGGCTACGAAGACAGCCCGGAGAAAACCGCCGAGGTGATGCGCGACGGTTACTACCGCACCGGCGACACCGCGCAGATCGACGCCGACGGCTACATCACCTTTGTCGGGCGCGCCGACGACGTGTTCAAGGCCTCCGACTACCGCATCAGCCCCTTCGAGCTGGAAAGCGCGCTGATCGAACACCCGGCGGTGATGGAAGTGGCCGTGGTGCCCAGCCCCGATCCGTTGCGCCTGGCGGTGCCCAAGGCGTTCCTGATCCTGGCCCATGACGCCCCGGGCAGCGCCGAACTGGCCGCGCACATCCTCGCCTTCGCCCGCGAGCATCTGGCGCCCTACAAGCGGGTGCGGCGGATCGAGTTTGTCAGCGAGTTGCCCAAGACCATTTCCGGCAAAATCCGCCGGGTGGAGTTGCGGCAGATGGAGGTGGTGCGGCGCCAGAGCGACACACGGGGTGAACAGGAGCACTTCGAAGAAGATTTCAGCTAAAAAAAGCCCGGTGACGCAAGTCACCGGGCAAAACGAAGCGACCAGCTTCAGAAACGCGGTTTGACGGTCTTCCAATCCGGTTGATAGCGCTGCATCTGCTTCACGTCGTCGCGCTGGCGAATGCCGCAGCTGAGGTATTGGTCATGCAGCTTGCCCAGTTGATCAGGGTCCAGTTCCAGGCCCAGCCCCGGTGCGCGGGTGATCTTCACGCAGCCGTCGACAATCGGCAGTTTGCCGCCCTTGATCACTTCTTCGTCCGGTTCTTGCCAGGGGTAGTGGGTGTCGCAGGCGTAGTCGAGGTTGGGCACCGACGCGGCCACGTGGGCCATGGCCATCAGGCTGATGCCCAGGTGTGAGTTGGAGTGCATCGACACGCCCAGGCCAAAAGTCTGGCACATCTTCGCCAATACCTGGGTGTCGCGCAGGCCGCCCCAGTAGTGATGGTCGGCGAGTACGATCTGCACGCTGTTCAGGGCCACGCTGCGGCGGAACTCGTCAAAATCGGTGACCACCATGTTGGTCGCCAGGGGCAAGCCGGTGCGTGTGTGCAACTCGGCCATGCCTTCCAGGCCGGGGGTGGGGTCTTCGTAATACTGCAGGTCGTCGCCGAGCAGTTCGGCCATGCGGATCGAGGTTTCCAGGGACCAATTGCCATTCGGGTCGATGCGCAGCGGCACGCCGGGGAAGGCTTTTTTCAGGGCCTTGATGCACGCCACTTCATGCTCAGGGTCCAGCGCACCGGCCTTGAGCTTGATGCTTTTGAAGCCATAGGTGTCGATCATCCGCCGCGCCTGGGCGACGATCTGTACTTCGTTGAGGGCTTCGCCCCAACTGTCGGGTTTATAGGGCGAGTCGATGTGCTCGGCGTACTTGAAGAATAGGTAGGCGCTGAACGGGATCCGGTCGCGGATCGCGCCGCCCAGCAGGTCCACCAGCGGCACATTCAGTGAGTGCGCCTGCAGGTCGAGAAACGCCACCTCAAACGCCGAATAGGCATTGCTCACTGCCTTGCTCGCATGGGAACCGGGGGCCAGTTCGGCGCCGGCAATGCTCGCGGGTTTGTGCGCCGCCACGGTGGCCTGCACGATGGCGCGCAGTTGGTTGAGGTTGAACGGATCAAGGCCGATCAGTTGATCCTTGACCTGGTGCTGGATCGCCAGCGCCGGGGCATCGCCGTAGCTTTCGCCAAGGCCGATGTAGCCGGTGTCGCTCTCGATTTCGATGATCGAGCGCAGCGCGAAGGCTTCGTGGATACCGCTGGCGTTGAGCAGCGGCGGGTCGCGAAACGCGATGGGGGTGACGGTAACGCGGACGATTTTCAAGAGGCGGCTCCCTGTGGGCCTGGACGCAAGGCATGATGATGAGTCGGTTTGGAGGTGGGCGGCACACCGGGCCGTGGTGCGGTGCGCGCAAAAAACACCACCACCGCGGCCACCAGCGAGGTCGCGGCCAGGCCGTACAGCCCGCCTTCAATCGAACCGGTGGTCTGCTCCAGCAGGCCGAAGGTGGTGGGTGCAACAAAACCGCCGAGGTTGCCGACCGAATTGATCAAGGCAATCACCGCCGCGGCGATGCGCGCATCCAGGTAACCCTGGGGGATCGGCCAGAACAGCGCGGAAGCGGCCTTGAAGCCAATCGCGGCAAAACAGATGGCGACAAACGCAAACACCGGCCCGCCAGTGGTGGACATGAACATGCCGACGGCGGCGATCACCAGCATCAGCGCCACCCACGCCTGCTGGTGTTTCCACTTGCTCGCCAGGGCGGCGAACCCATACATGGCGACGATGGAAATCAACCACGGGATCGAGTTGAACAACCCCACCTGGAAGTCGCCCAGGTTGCCCATTTTCTTGATCATGCTCGGCAACCAGAACGTGGCGCCGTAGATGGTCAGGGCGATGGAAAAGTAGATAAAGCAGAACAGCGCGATCTGCTTGTCGGCCAGCAGCTTGAACATCGACGGCCGCACGCTCTGGGTGGCTTCGCGGGCCGTTTGCTCAAGCGCGATGGCCGTCACCAGCACGTGTTTTTCTTCGTCGCTGAGCCACTTGGCCTGATGGGGGTGGGACTGCAACCAGAACCACACAAACCCGCACAACAGGATGGAGGCAAAACCCTCGATCAGGAACATCCACTGCCAGCCATGCAGGCTCAAGCCGCTGACGTTGAGCAACGCCCCCGACACCGGCCCGGAAATCACCGAGGCGATGGCCGAACCGCTGAGGAAAATCGCCATCGCCTTGCCGCGCTCGGCGGCCGGCAACCATTGGGTGAAGTAGTAGATGATGCCGGGGAAAAAACCGGCTTCGGCCGCGCCGAGCACGAAGCGCAGGATATAAAAGCTGGTTTCGCCTTGGACAAAGGCCATGGCCATCGCAGCCGCGCCCCAGGTGAACATGATGCGCGTCAACCAGGCCCGTGCGCCGTAGCGCTGCAGCAGCAGATTGGACGGCACTTCGAAGATCGCGTAACCGATGAAGAACAGCCCGGCACCCAAGCCATAGGCGGCGGCGCCAATGCCCAGGTCGGTCTCCATATGGCTGCGCACAAAGCCGATATTGACCCGGTCGATGTAATTGACGATGAACATCACCACGAACAACGGCAGTACATGGCGCTTGACCTTGGCGGCTGCGCGGGCAAGCACGCTCGGGTCGGGCGGATTCTGGACGGTATCCAAGGGCAACTCCCAATCATTGTTTTTTTAGGGACGCACCGATGATGGACGCCGGGGATTGTTCCCGTCTAATCTAACTTGGCATTCGATTGATACCTGGATTAGATCAATGTTCGAACTGACGCAACTGCGCTGCTTCACCACCGTGGCCACCGAGCTGAATTTTCGCCGCGCCGCCGAACGGCTGAACATGACCCAGCCGCCCCTCAGCCGACAGATCCAATTACTGGAGCATCACCTCGGCGTAGAGCTGTTTACCCGCACCACCCGCAGCGTTGCCCTCACCGCCGCCGGCCGGGCGTTTTTCATCGAGGCGCAGAACCTGTTGGAGCGCGCCCAGCAGGCAGCCGTGACCGCACGGCGTTTTGCCGAGGGCGATATCGGCACGGTGAATATCAGCTTCGTCGGCAGCGCGGTGTATGAGTTTTTGCCCAGGGTCATCGCCGAGGCACGGCTCAAGCAGCCCCAGGTCAGGATCGACCTCTCGGAGATGAACACCTACCAGCAATACGAAGCCCTGCGCGCGCGGCGCATCGACCTGGGCATCGTCCGCGCGCCCCTGCTGGAACCCGGTTATGCCACCGAATGCCTGGTGCGCGAGCCCTTCGTGCTGGCGGTGCCGAGCAGCCATCGACTGGCCAGTGCCGACAGCGTCAGCGTCCACGACCTCGACGCCCAGCCGTTCCTGATGTACGCCCATGCGGCCTACCCGCCGTTCAACGAACTGCTCACCGGGCTGCTGCGCTCGGCCCGTGTCGCACCGGAATACGTACAGTGGCTGGGCTCGTCCCTGACCATCCTGGCCCTGGTCAACGCCGGCATGGGGCTGGCGCTGGTACCGCGTTGCGCCAGCAGTGTGGTGTTCAAGAACGTGGTGTTTCGCGATATCGACCTGGGCGAAGGCGCGCAAAGTGAACTGCACCTGATCTGGCGCGAGAACAATGACAACCCGGCGTTCGCGATGTTGCTGGAGGGGATTCGCAGTGCGGTGCGTGACGGGTGGGCGAACTGACGGCGCGTGCCGACTCAGGTGCCGGTGGGTGATTGCGGCGTGTCAGGGTTGAGCTGCTGGCGCCTGAATTGCCCGGGTGGCTGGCCGTGTATCTGGCGAAAACGTCGGGAGAAATACGCCTCGTCGGCGAAACCGCACAACCTGGCCACCTCACCCACCGGTCGTGTGCCATTGAGCAAATAATTGCGCGCCGCGTGCATCCGGCGTTCAAGCACCAACTCCGTAAAGGTCTTGCCGATTTCCTTGCGCAACCAATGCGTCAGGTAGGTCGGTGACAGGTAAGTCGCCGCCGCCACCTTGATCAGGTTCAGATCGGGGTCTGCAATATTCTTGCGCAGGTACTCAGACATTCTGCTCAGTGCATCGCGCCGACTGACTTCGGCGGCATTCTCTTCGGCCAAGCGCTTGAGCGGTTCGGCATACAACGCGCACACGCGCCCTACCAATTGCAGCAACAATCCCTTGAGCATCTCGCGAGTGCCAAACTGGCGGTTTTCATCCAGGGCGCGCATCTGTTCGATCAAGCCACGGACGATGCCGAAGTCCTCATCGCCGAGGATGAAATCCAGATGCTCCTGGAAGCGGAACGGTGACAACTCGGGCGCCAGCAGGATCGAAACCTCTTCCAGATCCATCGGGTCGCACTGCAAATGCGGCAGCAGGAAGGTCTGGGAGAAATTGATCACAATGAAGTTGCTGTCTGCCGGATGGGGAATCACATGCACCCGATGCGGCAGGATGAACGCCAGCGCATTGCGCGGAAACGGCCGTTCGGCATTGCCGATGTGCTGCACGGTGTCGCCACCCAGGTTGACCTGGATCTGGAAATACTCATGGCGGTGGGGGCTGGTTTCCGCGCGACGGCCTTTTTTGTCGCGGATGTAAAAGTCGGTCAACTCGCTGCGTTGCTGCATGACGTAAGTGGGGACTCGACTGGGTGATGACATTGCCTGAGGCTCCTCGACAGGTACAGGGTCGGGGTGATTGTGCAGGCGGACCGGCGCGGCTTCAATATGTCATCGGATGACAGCCAGGTGTGACGGATTATTTTCACCTGCGTTGGCGATTTTCTCTGTCCAAAAAAATCGGGCGCACCACAAAATAATTAATCATTAAAAAACAATAGATTATTTAAAAAACGCAGCGGTTTTAGCCAAATAAATTAATCCGTTTTTTCTTGGACTCCTGCATTCAAGGCCTTTTCATAAAGAAAAAACGATCTAACGCACGCGTTGATTTTGGAATGTTGTACGACCACTGTAATCACCCATGCAGCCCGAACCTTCCAAAAACAATCAAAAGGTGCGCACCCCATGAACCTGCTTTTTTGCCCTATCCCCCCTCCCCCGGCCCGACCCGTGCGAAGGCATCTCTGAGCGCCTGACAGCGGCTGTTCGCGCCTCCCATTAATGCAGCGATTGCTCTGCCCCGGTACTGGGGGCATCGGCTTCGGCTGCGCGCGAACTTCACGATTCACCTGACAATAAAAAGGTCTACCCATGTCGAACTCGCACCTCTCCCCGTCCACCGCGCCGTCGGTGAGTGCCGGCGTACGGGACGCCGTCCTGCCCCAGCGGCTGCCGACCCGGCGTCGCTGGTTCATGCTGTCGTTGCTGCTGATTGCAACCATCATCAATTACATCGACCGCGTGAACATCTCGATTGCGGCACCGTTCATGGCCAAGGACCTGGGCCTGGACAAGATCGAAATGGGCCTGGTTTTCTCCGCGTTTGCCTGGACTTATGCCCTCGCCCTGGTACCAGCAGGCTTTGTGGCCGACCGCTTCGGCTCCCGGCTCACCTACGGCGTGTCGCTGATCAGTTGGTCAACCGTGACCGTGTGCCAGGGTTTCGCCACAGGGTTTGCATCGTTATTCGGCTTGCGCCTGGCCGTCGGCGCCATGGAAGCACCGGCGTTTCCGGCCAACAGCCGGGCAGTGACGGTGTGGTTCCCGGCCCGCGAACGCGGCATGGCCAGCAGCATCTATGTGTGCGGCCAGTACCTGGGCACGGCTCTGTTTACCGGCGTGCTGCTATGGCTGGCCACCACTTATGACTGGCGCCATGTGTTCTACAGCACAGGGTTGCTCGGCATCGTGTTCGGCGTGGCCTGGCTGTACCTGTACCGCGACCCGTTGAACTGCAAGCGCGTCAGCCAGGAAGAATTGAAGTACATCGAAGGCGGCGGTGGGCTGGTCAAGAGCAGCCAGGAGCGCACCCGCTTCAATTGGCGACAGATCACCGAGCTGTTCGGCTACCGGCAGATATGGGCCATTTGCATCGGCAAGTTCGCCAGCACCTCGGCGCTGTACTTCTTCCTGACCTGGTTCCCGACATACCTGATCGAAGAGCGCAAGTTGACCATGATCAAGGCCGGGATCTTCGCGGTGCTGCCGTTCGTGGGCGCTACCGTCGGCATTCTATTGGCCGGCATCGTCTCCGACTTGCTGATACGCCGTGGCTACTCAATGTCCTTCGCGCGCAAGTTGCCCCTGGTGGTCGGCTCGATGCTGGGCATGTCGATTGTGCTGGTCAATTTCACCGACTCGAACGTGATCTGCATCGCGATACTGACCATTGCCTTCTTTGCCCAAGGCATCGCGTCGTCGTCGTGGGCCGCCGTATCGGAAGTGGCACCGAAGGAGCTGATCGGCCTGACCGGCGGGATCACCAGCCTGGCCGCCAATATCGGCGGGATCGTCACCCCGATCGTGATTGGCGGCATCGTTCACGCGACAGGCTCGTTTGCCTACGCGTTCTGGTTTATCGGCGGTGTCGCGCTGATTGGCACCTTGTCTTACTCGTTGCTGCTCGGCCGCTTGTACCGCATCGAACTCAAGGCGCGCTGAGTCAACAACATGTTTTTCTCCAACACCAGGCCGCAATCGTCCAACTTCACCCATGAATGCCGCCGTAGGCTGCTGCTTCCAACAGGACACTGATAAAAATGACCATGACCGAGTATGTGTTTACCCCCGATCTGCCCGTGACCTTGCCGGTTGCCGGTAGCCTGCAGCGCTTCCCCGTCGGCCGGGTATTTTGCGTCGGCCGCAACTACCCGTGGCCGGATACCCAAGGCCAGTCCCGCCAGCCGCCGGTGTTCTTCATGAAACCGGCGAGCAGCGTGGTGGACGCGACGGGCGAGGTGACGTTCCCGCCGTTGACCGAAGAGTTTGCCCACGAAATCGAATTGGTCGTGGCCATCGGTGAGGGTGGCGCTCATATTCCTGAGAGCCAGGCGCTGGCTTATGTGTGGGGCTATGCCGCCGGCCTGGACCTGACCCGCCGCGATGTGCAGCGCGCAGCCAAAAGCCAGGGCTTGCCCTGGGAAGGCGCCAAGGTGTTCGACGGCGCCGCGCCCATGACCGCCATTGTGCCGGTGACTCACGCCGGGCACCCGAGCGGCGAGTTGTGGCTCAACGTCAATGGCCAGGAGCGCCAGCGTGACAGCCTCGACAGCCAGATCTGGTCGGTCAGCGAGATCATCAGCCGGATCTCCCAGTCGGTATCGCTGCGGGCCGGTGACCTGATCATGACCGGCAGCCCGGCGGGCGTGGATGTGCTGCAACCGGGCGATCTCATCAACGCCGGGATCGACGGCATCGGCCAACTCGAAATGCGCGTCGGCCAGCGCGCTTGAACCCGGCACACCTACCCGTAAATGGAAAAAGGAGATAACACCATGTCGAATCTTTTGAAGGTGGCCCTGGTTACCGGCGCCGGCAGCGGAATCGGCCGCGCCGTGGCCCTGGGCTTGATGGCGGACGGTTTCACCCTGGTACTGGCCGGGCGCCGGCCGGAGCCGTTGCAGGCCTTGGCCGAGTTGGCGACCAGCGAAGGCCACGAAGCCTTGGCCGTCCCCACTGATGTGCGCGACCCGGCCAGTGTCAACGCGCTGTTTGCAACGATTGCCGAGGTGTACGGACGTCTCGATGTGGTGTTCAACAACGCCGGGGTCAACGCCCCTGCCGTGCCGTTGGATGAACTGACGTTCGAGCAGTGGCGCAACGTGATCGATACCAACCTCAACGGGGTTTTCCTCTGCGCCCGTGGTGCCTTCGGGCAGATGCGCCGTCAACAGCCGCAGGGTGGACGCATCATCAATAACGGCTCGATTTCGGCGCATACCCCACGGCCTTTCAGCAGCGCCTATACCGCCAGCAAACATGCGGTGTTGGGGCTGACCAAATCCCTGGCCCTGGACGGGCGCGAATTCAACATTGCCTGCAGCCAGATCGACATCGGCAACGCCTTGACCGACATGTCGGTGCGCATGACCAAAGGCGTACGCCAGGCCAACGGCACCATCGCCGTGGAGCCGATGGTCGACGTCAAGCACGTGGCCGATGCCGTGCGCTACATCGCCGCGCTGCCCCTGGAAGCGAACGTCCTGAACATGACCGTCATGGCCAGCGCCATGCCGTTTGCCGGTCGCGGTTAAACCGGCCTTTTTATTCCGTGACACGAGGTTCCCAATGAAACCAGAAGTCTTGCAGCTCAGCCCGATCCTGATCCCTGAAATCAACGCGCGGCTCGATGAGCTGTTTACCGTCAGACGTTACTTCCAGCAGGCCGACAAGCCGGCTTATTTACAGGAACACGGTGCGAACATTCGCGGGGTGATCACCGGCGGGCATACCGGCATCAGCCAGGCGCTGATGGCGCAACTGCCGAGATTGGAAGTGGTGGCGGTCAACGGCGTGGGCACCGATGCGGTGGACCTGGCGTATGCCCGGGATCGCGGGATCCGCGTGACCGCAACGATCGGCGCGCTGACCGAGGACGTCGCCGACCTGGCCATCGGCTTGCTGATCGCCGTGTGCCGTGGGCTGTGCACCAGTGATCGCTATGTGCGCTCGGGCCAGTGGCCGCAGAGTCCGACACCGCTGGCGCCCTTGCCGTTGGCGCGCCAGGTGTCCGGCATGCGCATCGGCATCGTCGGCATGGGTCGGGTCGGGCGGGCAGTCGCCACTCGAGCGGCGGCCTTCGGTTGCCCGATCTGCTACACCGACCTGCAGCCGATGAGCGATGTGAGCCATACCTTCATCGCCGACCTGAAACAGTTGGCCAGCCAAAGCGACGCGCTGATCCTGGCCGCTGCCGCCGACCAGGCTGAAGCCATTATCAACGCCCAGGTGTTGCAGGCATTGGGCAAGGACGGCTACTTGATCAACGTGGCACGCGGCAAGCTGGTCAACGAGGCGGACTTGGTGGCCGCGCTGGCCGCCGGTGAGATCGCGGGGGCGGCCCTGGACGTGTTTGTCGACGAGCCGAATGTTCCCGAGGCGCTCTTCGCCAATGAGCAAGTGGTGCTGCAACCCCACCGCGCCAGCGCGACGCTGCAAACCCGCACGCGCATGGGGGACATGGTGGTGGCGAGTCTGCTGGACAGTTTCGCCGGGAAAAAACCCCAGGGTTGTGTGACGGATTGAGCATTTGATCGTTCCCACCTGCGTGGGAACGATCAAAGCCCCCCTCACCACCGCCTCACGCCACCTTGAACCGATTGACCAGCCGCTGCTGGTGCTCGGCCAAACGCGCCAATTCCTGGCTGGTGATTGCGGTTTGCTCGGCGCCGGCACTGACCTGGATGACCAGGTCGTTGATCTCGTTGACGTTACGGTTGATGTCTTCTGAAACCGCACTCTGCTCTTCGGCCGCCGAAGCAATCTGCAGGTTGCGATCACTGATACTGGCCACGCCTTCGGCGATCTCCAACAACAATTCACCTGCACGTTCGACCTTGCGCGCACCGTCCTGGGCCTTGCCCAGAGTCTCCTGCATGGACGAGCTCGCCCGATCCGAACCACTTTGCAGGTTGCTGATCATCTGCTGAATGTTCCCCGTGGACTCCTGGGTCTTCTGCGCAAGTACCCGCACCTCGGACGCCACCACGGCAAATCCACGCCCATGATCCCCTGCCCGCGCCGCTTCGATGGCCGCGTTCAGGGCCAGCAGGTTGGTTTGCTCGGCAATGCCGCGAATGACGTCGAGCACGGAGGAAATCCCATCGCTTTCCTGCTTGAGTTCGCCAATGATCAGCGCGGTGTCCTCGGCCTGCCCGGAGAGCTGGCGGATCAGGGTGATGGTGCCTTCGATCTCGGTACGTCCTTGGGTGGTGCTGGTATTGACCCGTTGCGACAGTTGCGCCGCATCGTTGGTGCTGTGCGCCACCTCGCGCACGGTGGCGCTCATTTCGTTGATCGCCGTGGCCACCAGTTCAGTGCTTTGGCGCTGCTGCTCGACGCTTTGGCTGGTCTGCATCGTCACGGTTGAAGACTCCTCCGCCGCCGTTGCAACCTGTGCGGTGGCGTTGCCGATTTCCTGCACCACGCCACTGATCTCTTGCGCCATGCGGTTGAGGTTGCGCGTGATCTGACCGAATTCGTCCTTGCTGTCATAAGTCGCCCGCGCGGTGAGATCGCGCTGTGCCAGGTCATTGAGCACGCGGTTGAGGTCGCGCACCGCCGAATCGATCATGCGGATGATCAGCCAGGACAACACCGCCACCGCCAACAGGGACACGATCACTGCGCCAACGGTCAACCATAGGGCGCGGCGGGCGTCATCCCGCTCGTGCATCGCCAGGCTGCTGACACTTTGGCCCAGGGCTTCCTCCACTTGGCTCATCAGGTCAATGCGTTGGGTAGAGGTTTCAAACCAGGCTTCGGGTTTGATCCCCAGCGCCTGCCCCATCGGCACCTCAAACGCCAGGCGCTGCAACTTGGCGACTTCGACGGCGGCCGGTTGCTGCATTTGCGTATCGAACTGCGCAAGCGAGGCCGCGGGCGCTTTGCGTCGGAACGCATCGTAATAGGCGCCGAACTCGCCCAGGTTGCGGCTGAAGCGCGACAACAGGGCCTCATCGAAATGCCCCTGGCTGAAGACCAGGCCCAGCACCACGCGCTCGCGTCCGGCCCGCTCTTTCATTTCGATAAATTGATTCAGGGCCCCCAGGGCGTAGACGATGGTCGCGTTGTTGACGCTCGCTTCCAGGGAATGGGTGTAACCGGTCAGCACTTGAATGATCTCGGTATACCGCGCGCCGGATTCGGTGCTGTTGATGCTCAGTTTATCGACCTGCCCGCGCATCGCCGGCAACTGGTCCAGGGCCCGCAGGACGTTGTCCAGGTTCGCACCGCCGGAGGTGGACAAACCGCGCACCACCTCGACGGCCGCGCTGGAGTCCCTGCGCATCTGCACCATTCGCTCGCCCATGGACTTGCCGCCACTGCCGAGGAACACGCCACTGGCACCACGCTCACGCTGCAAGGTGGTAATCAACTGGCTCAACTTCTGGGCGGTGGCGCTGGCCATCACCGTGGTGTTCATGTCACGCAGCGTTTTGTAGTTGTCCACCACAAACACGCCGGCCAGGGTCAGGAACCCGAGCATGGGCAGCAGCAGAATCAACAACAGTTTCAGACGCAGCGGAGCGTTCTTAAGCATTTCCCTAAAGCCTCATGTCCATGGATCAGACTGGCGCCTGTCACGCCAAGATAGTGGCGCCATAATATCACCCATGAAAACAGCGCTACCGCTCTCGGACGGCCATCTGGAGCCAATAGGGGGTTGTACTGACCCAGATCAATAAACCCTCACAAACCAATCGACTGCCGGCCCCTGTGTTGATCGAGCACCTTGCTTGACTGACTCAATCCTCTCGAATACTTGCCTGATCCTCCGAATGTTCGGTTTTTTCGTAGATGGCCCTTGTGCCCTGATCTAGAGTTCGACAATGGGCGCCCATCGCCTTTCTTATAAGAAACACGCCATCCCGACCGATGATCAGCAGGTGAGCCAGCCATGGAATTACGCATCAACCAAAAAACCTATCAGGTCGACGCCGACGCCGACACGCCGCTGCTGTGGGTGATCCGCGATGACCTGGGGCTGACTGGCACCAAGTACGGCTGCGGCCTGGCCCAATGCGGCGCCTGCTCGGTGCTGGTGGACGGCAATGTCGTGCGTTCGTGCGTCACGCCGGTGGCCGGGGTGGTCGGGCGTGAGATCACCACCATCGAGGCTATCGAAGCCGATGCAGTCGGCAAGCGGGTGGTCAGTGCCTGGATCGAGCATCAGGTGGCGCAATGCGGTTACTGCCAGTCCGGGCAGGTGGTGGCAGCCACCGCGCTGCTCAAGCACACCCCCGCCCCCACCAATGCGCAGATCGACGCGGCCATGGTCAACCTGTGCCGCTGCGGCACCTACAACGCCATCCATGCCGCCATGCATGACCTGGCCGCCGGGAAGGAGAGCGCCTGATGAACACGCCATCCGTCATCCCTGGCATCACATTGGGCGAGCCGATCAACCTGTCGCGTCGCCGCTTCCTGGCCAGCACGGCCGTGGGTGCGCTGGTCATCGGTTTTGGCCTGCCGCTGGGCTCGGCCCGAGTGCAGGCCGCTGCCGCCGCAGAACGCGGCACCCAGGTGCCGGCGTTCCTGGAGATTCGCCCGGACGGTACGGTGCGCCTGCTCAGCCCCTTTATGGAAGGTGGCCAAGGCACCCACACCGCCATGGCGCAGATCGTCGGCGAAGAGCTGGATGCCGACCCTGCCACCTTTATCGTCGAAGCCGCGCCACCCGGTGAGGCCTATGTGGTGATGGACAACGGCATGCGCATCACCGGCGGCAGCATGTCGGTGCGCATGAGCTACCCGGTCATGCGCCGCCTGGGCGCCCTCGCCCGCGCCATGCTGTTGCAGGCCGGCGCCGAGCAGCTTGGTGTGCCGGTGGCCCAACTGACCACCCAGCCTGGCCGCGTGGTGCACGCCGCCTCCGGGCGCTCCCTGGGCTACGGCGAGTTGGCCGGCCGCGCCCTGGACATGCCGGTGCCCGACCCGGCCAGCATCACCCTGCGCGACCCGAGCCAGTTCCGCTGGATCGGCAAGCCGGTCAAGCGCCTGGATGCCTATGACAAATCCACCGGCAAGGCGCAGTACAGCATCGACATCAAGGTCGACGGCATGCTCCACGCCGCCGTGCAGCACGCGCCGCGCCTGGGCATGACCGTGGGCAGCCTGCGTAACCAATCCCAGGTCGAAACCATGAAAGGCGTGCACTCGGTGCATGTGCTGCCCGGTGCGGTGGCCGTGGTGGCCGAACGCTGGTGGCACGCCAAGCGTGCGGTGGAGGCGATCCAGGTCGACTGGCAGGAACCGACGGCCGACTCAAAAGTGCGGGGCATGCCCGCGGATTTTTCCAGCGACGGCTTTCGCGATTTCCTCGCGGCCCAGCAAGGCCCGGCCCGTGACGACGAGAACGAAGGCGATGTGGCCGGCGCGTTGAAAAACGCCAAGACCCAGGTCGAAGCCACCTATCACAACCAGTACCTCAACCATGGGCAACTGGAGCCACCGTCAGCCCTGGCGCGCTTCAACCCCGACGGTTCGCTGGAGATCTGGCTGCCCAACCAGGCGCCCGATCTGTTCCGCGCCGACATCGCCAAGCGCGCCGGGCTCGACCCCGCGCAGGTGACCCTGCACTCGCCGCTGCTGGGCGGTTTTTTCGGCCGGCACTTCCTGTATGACTCGGCCAGCCCCTACCCCCAGGCGATTGCATTGGCCAAGGCGGTGGGCCGTCCGGTCAAGCTGATCTGGAGCCGCGAGGAAGAGTTCCTGCGCGACGTGTTGCGCCCGGTGGCGGTGGTCAAGTTCCGCGCCGCGCTGGACGCCGACGGCCTGCCGGTGGCGATCGAAGCGGTGAGCGCCACCGAAGGCCCCACCGAGGCCATCGCCGGCAAGCAGGGCGAAAAACTCGACCCCACCGCCCTTGAAGGCCTGTCGGGCAAGAGCTACGCCATCCCCAACAAACGCATCGCGCAGATCTACGTCAAGGGCCCGGCCATGCTCGGCTACTGGCGTTCGGTGGGCAATTCGCTGAATGACTTCTTCTACGAAGCGTTCCTTGATGAGCTGGCGGACAAAGGCGGCCGCGATCCCTATGAGCTGCGCCTGCACCTGCTGCGCGACAACCCACGGCTGACCACCCTGCTCAAGGCCGTGGGCGAGTTGTCCGGTGGCTGGAAACGGGGCCCCTACACTGCCGAAGACGGTACCCGGCGCGCCCGTGGCGTGGCCATGGCCTCGCCGTTCGGCTCCCACGCGGCAGTGATCGCCGAAGTGTCGATTGAAAACGGCCAGGTCAAGGTCCACCACATCTGGGAAGCCATCGACCCCGGCAGCATCGTCAACCCGGCGATTGTGCAAGCTCAGGTCAATGGCGCGGTGGCCCTGGGGCTCTCGCAAACCTTGCTGGAAGAAGCGGTGTACGTGGACGGCAAGCCACGGGCGCGCAATTACGACCTTTACCCGATCCTGCCGCCCTCACGGATGGCGCAGGTGCACGTGAAGATTGTCGAGAGTGGCGAGAAGATGGGCGGCATCGGCGAACCGCCGCTGCCCGCCGTGGCACCGGCCGTGGCCAATGCGGTCGCGCAATTGACGGGGCAGCGAATTCGCAGCCTGCCACTAAGCCGATACACCTTCAGCTGACTCACAGGGAACGCCCATGAACAACCGTCGATTCGTAAGAACCGCAGGCTGGCTGGCGCTGCCCTGCCTGCTCGCGGCAGCCCTGCTGGCCTGGTATGTCACCCGCCAGCCCGCCACCCCGTTCGCGCAGGAACAAGCCGCCAGCGTCGACCCCGCACAGGTCAGTCGCGGCGAGTATGTCGCCCGCCTCAGTGACTGCGTCGCCTGCCACAGCCTGCCGGGCAAGGCGCCCTTCGCCGGGGGCCTGGAAATGGCCACGCCGCTGGGCGCCATTCACGCCACCAACATCACCCCGGACCGCACCCACGGCGTCGGCACCTACAGCCTCGCCGACTTCGACCGTGCAGTGCGCCACGGCGTAGCACCGGGCGGCCGCCGGCTCTACCCCGCGATGCCCTACCCGTCTTACGCCAAGCTCAGCGACGACGATATCCGCGCGATGTATGCGTTCTTCATGCAAGGCGTACAACCGGCCAACGAGCCCAACATCCCCAGCGATATTCCCTGGCCGCTCAATCTGCGCTGGCCCATCGCCTTGTGGAACGGCCTCTTCGCGCCGACCGCCACTTACGCGGCCAAACCCAACCAGGATGCGCTATGGAACCGTGGCGCCTACATCGTCCAAGGCCCTGGCCACTGCGGCAGCTGCCACACACCGCGCGGCCTGGCCTTCAACGAAAAAGCCCTGGACGAATCCGGCAAGCCGTTCCTCGCCGGCGCCCTGCTCGACGGCTGGTACGCACCGAGCCTGCGCCAGGACCCGAACACCGGCCTGGGGCGCTGGAGCGAGGCGCAGATCGTGCAGTTCCTCAAGACCGGGCGCAACGCCCATGCGGTGGTCTATGGCTCGATGACCGAAGCCTTCAACAACTCCACGCAGTTCATGGCCGACGACGACCTGGCCGCCATCGCGCGTTACCTCAAGTCACTGCCCGGCGACCCACAGCGTGACGGCACGCCCTGGCAGTACGTAGCCGCCGATACACGCCAGGACGTCCCCGGTGCCCACACCTACGCGACCCGCTGCGCCTCCTGCCATGGCCCGGACGGCAAGGGCCAGCCCGAATGGATGCCGCCCCTGGCCGGCGCCACCTCGGCATTGGCCAAGGAAAGTGCCTCGGCGATCAACATCACCCTCAACGGCTCACAGCGGGTAGTCGCCGCCGGCGTACCGGACGCCTACCGCATGCCGGCGTTTCGTGAGCAACTGTCCGATGCGGAAATCGCCCAGGTGCTGACCTACGTGCGCAGCACCTGGGGTAACCACGCAGAGGCGGTCGACGCCAAGGCAGTCGGCAAGCTGCGCGGGCATACCGACCCGGCGAGCAGCAGTCCGATTATTTTGCATATGCGTTAAAAGTCGCTGTCCTGATCTTTTCCCCGGCGTGGTCAGTGAAATGAGCATGCCGGGGAATAAAGGGGCAATGTGAACAAACGCAGTCTTGAACTGACCCCGTGCACGTTGACCTGTCCAGACTATTCGCACATTCAAGTTCGCCTCTTCTGACAATTAAAACAGAATCAATCTATATGGCGGATCAGCCATTATCAGCGCCAAACTCGCCTCAAGAAATGAACCGTGTCGGTACCTGGAGGCTTGGACCTTGAAAGACGAATACGATTTCACCCACAGCAAACGCGGTGCTGTCGCCAGCAACAAGGGCAAGACCCGCATCACCATCATGCTTGACGATGCGGTTATCGATGCTGCCCGTGAACGCGCAGAAAGCGCCGGTACGGGCTATCAAACCGTGATCAACAATCTGTTGCGTCAGGCGTTGATTTCGCAACACGCACACAATCTGGCGCCCGCCCCAAAGAAGCGGGCTAAAACCCTGCAAGTTATCAACAGTGGCATTAGCCTTTCTGAGGTTGAAGCACTGGAACAACAACTCATCGCTGTCGCTGGCGAGTTGAATCGCGTGCTGGGCACAGCCAAACTGGCCGATTGACCAAGGCTTTCTGCGACCTACCCCAACTCCCGCTTGAGTGGCTAACGGTCCAGCGCCCCATCCCAGCGGGCAATGAACAGGGTGGCCACGCCGTTGCCGATCACATTGATCAGCGCGCCGCCTTCGGAGATAAACCGGTAGACGCCCAGTATCAGCACCAGGCCTGCTGCCGGTATCACATAGATCGAGCCGAGGGTGCGCCCGCCCCCCGAACTAATTTGAACGAACCCCCACGTTTATCCATCAACATTGAAGGACTTATCAGACACGAGAACGGCTCGTGTCGCTCCTACGCGAGCAACGAACCCGGCGGCCTCGACCAGGCCCCTGCTCTCTTCGCTCGCACATGACGACCTTGGGGTGAAGGCCATGGCAGCGAATAGGCGTGAAGCGTCGAAACACACCGGCTGGGAAGCAGAGCTGGCCAGGAACACCGAGCTGTTCTACGAGGCCGACCGCCTGGAAACACAGGCCTACGCCATCATAGGCAGCAGCCTGGCCGATGCCGGTGACTGGCTGCGCTTTACCGAAGCGAAACAGATAGCCGATGCAAAGCGCACCGAGGCGTATCAGGACCTGATGCGGATCCGGCGCGGCATGGAGGCTGCGCGCTCCGACTGAGGCCGCTCGGGGCGCTGCGGCAAGACAAAAAAACCACTCGTTCGAGTGGCTTTTCTGGGTTTTCACAGCGCCTCAGGAAGAAAAAACCTCCGCGCGCTGCCGTGTTGTCTTTTTGTACCGGAGCGGCTGCTGCCAGGCCAACTGCGCCTGGACCTGCGCTACGGCCTCCAACACCCGCTGCGCCCAGTTTTCGTCCTGAGGGTCCACCACTACCACGCGAAAACCGTGGTCATGGCCTTCACTGCGCACGCCTTCGGAGTCATCCACATGCAGGTCGATGTCGAAGGCCGGGGGGAATTTCGAGGGTGCGTTCGACAGCCCGCGCGCCGTCAGGGCATGGTTGTGCAGCACGCTGTTGACCACGCCGTCGACGCGGATGCCGTAGAGCATCAGCCAGCGGCGGATATACGACGGCGTGCGACCGGACGAGGTGTAGACCCAGATGCTGCAGCCCTGGCGGCGTAGCTCGCGGGTCAGGGAGCGCGTGCCGATCCGCAAGGGCTCACCCAGCCAACGGTGCACGCAGGCCGGCAGCCGGCTCGGCTCAACGTCGCAGTGGTGCAGCTGGCAGGCCAGGGTGTCGTCGATATCGAAGGAAATACGGATACGCGGGCGCTGCTGCATCGGCAGGATGCGCTGGAGGGCCCGCCCTGCCCTGGCGAATACCGGAGAACCGCTCATCAATGGCCTCCTTGAAAAACGGGCTGGCGCGGGTCCTTGAGAAAAAACTTGTGCGGATCCGGCGCCTGTTCTTCCAGGAAGGCAGCGTATTTTTTCTTGATCTTGGGCAATTCGTACAACGCCTTGACTCCATGTTTGGCTGAGTTGCGGATCACCGACGAAGGGTTGAAGTAGCCCTCGGCGTTCTCCAGCGTCAGCACGAACGGCGGCAGGCCTGCACGCATCAGCAAATAGCTGACGATCAGCGAACCGCTGCGGTTGTTGCCTTCAATGAACAGCTGCGGCTTGCTGAGGATGCGTACATACACCCCGGCGGCGCGCTTCCAGACTGATTCACTGCGATACGCGCAGTACCAGTTGTACAAGTCCTTGATGCCACCTTCGACATTGTTGAAGAAGTGTTCTTCGGTCGCCGCCAGGTGGTGGGCGTATTCCAGGCGCCGTGCCGGGTCGCTGCCACAGAGCACGGTGGCGTTGATCTCCAGCATCAGGTCCAGCTGCTGCAGGTCGAACAGGTCGACGCCCCGCGCCACATAGTCGTCAATCAGCGCGTAGCCTTCAAGCACGTTGTGCAGCACTTCGTCGGTCAACGGGTCGCGCGGCTCGGTAAAGTCCCGGCTGAGCTCGGCAAAGCGCTGTTGCACCTCACGCAGTGCGCGTTCAATCGCGGGCAAATCAAGGCGTCGTGTTGCAGGCATCGGCATTCCCATAAGCAGTGGAAAATACGGGAGCATCCCAGCTCCCGCAGGGGCATCAGCTGAACTTGCCGCTGATGTAGTCCCCGGTCATTTGTTCACGCGGGTTCTCGAAGATCTGCGCCGTCGGGCCCATCTCCACCAGGTAGCCGGTGCGCGTGCCCTGGGAAATATCCACCGAGAAAAACGCCGTGGTGTCGGCCACGCGGATGGCCTGCTGCATGTTGTGGGTCACCAGGGCGATGGTGTAGTCCTTCTTCAACTCGACCATCAGCTCCTCGACCCGGCGCGTGGCGATCGGGTCCAGCGCCGAGCACGGCTCGTCGAGCAACAGCACTTCCGGCTCGGTGGCGATGGCGCGGGCGATGCACAGGCGTTGCTGCTGGCCACCGGACAGCGACAGGCCGCTGACCTTGAGCTTGTCCTTGACCTCATCCCACAGCGCGGCGCCTTGCAGGGCGTGCTTGACGCGGTCGCCCAGGTCGCCTTTGTAGCGGTTCAGGCGCAGGCCAAAGGCGACGTTGTCGAAGATGCTCATCGAGAACGGGTTCGGCTGCTGGAACACCATGCCGATGTAGCGGCGCACGACCACCGGGTCCACGCCCTTGCCGTAGACGTCCTGGCCAAGGAAGTGCACATGGCCCTCGAAACGGAAGCCCTTGACCAGGTCGTTCATGCGGTTGAGGCTACGCAGCACGGTACTTTTACCGCAACCGGAAGGGCCGATGAAGCCGGTGATCTTGTTCTTTTCGATCGGCACATGGCTGTCACGCACGGCCATGAAGTTGCCGTAGAAGATCTTGTCCAGTTTGCAGTCCATGACCACAGGCGCCTGGGTGACAAACGGAGCGGCTATTTGCGCAGTTGATACGTTCAAGATTCAGATGCTCCCGTTTTCAATACTTTGGCTTGCCGAAGATACGGCTCACGATATTCACGACCAGCACGATCATTACCAGTACCAGCGACGCCGCCCATGCGAGTTCAAGCTGGTTGTCGAAGGGCATGCCGGAGAAGTTGTAGATCAGCACGGCCAGGGAGGCCGTCGGGTTCATCACCGCCAGGCTGCCGTCGTGGTAGATCCAGTAGTTGCTGAACAGCGCGGTAAACAACAGCGGCGCGGTTTCGCCGGCGGCGCGGGCCACGGCGAGCATCACGCCGGTGAGGATTGCCGGCAGGCCGGTGGGCAGGACGATTTTCCAGATCACCTGGGAGCGGGTGCAGCCCATGCCGTAGGCGGCGTCCTTCATGATCTTGGGCACCATGCGCATCGACTCTTCAGCCGTCAGCACCACGATCGGCAGCATCAGTACCGCCAGTGCCACACCACCGGCCGGGGCCGAGTAGGTGCCGGTGGTCATCACCACCAGGGCGTAGGCAAACACACCGGCCAGAATCGACGGCAGGCCGGTGAGCATCTTCGCGGCAAAACGTGCGGCGTTCGCCAGCTTGCTGTCCGGGCCCAGTTCGGCGAGGAAGATTGCCGCCATGATGCCGACCGGCACGGCGATGGCAGCGGCAATGCCGACCATCACGAAGGTACCGGCCATCGCGTTGCCGAAACCGCCGCCGGTCTCGAAACCGGTGGGTGGCAGCTCGGTAAACACTTCAAGGCTCAGGCGCGCACCGCCGCGGGTGATGAGCATGTAGAGCACGGAAATCAGCGGCACGCTGGCCAGCAGCGCGCCCGCCCAGACCAGGGTGGTCAACACCAGGCTGCGCAGGGCACGGCCTTCGAACCGGCGCTGGAGGCTGGGCATTGCGCCTGCGGGGGACGTCAGGTCGGTTGCAGCAGTGAGGTCAGTCATCACTTATTACCCCGTTGGGCGTACATCATGATCATGGAGCCGAAGATGTTCACGATCAGCGTGATCAACATCAGCACCAGTGCGGCGTACATCAGTACTTCGATCTCGTTCGGCCCGGCTTCGGGGAAGTTCAGCGCCAGCAAGGCTGCCAGGGTGTTGGCCGGGGCGAACAGCGACAGCGAGATGTTGTTGGCGTTGCCCACCAGCATGGCCAGGGCCATGGTTTCACCGAGTGCGCGGCCCAGGCCCAAGACCAGGGAACCGAAGATGCCGGTGGCGGCGGACGGCACCATCACCTTGAGAATCGCTTCCCAGTGGGTGGTCCCCATGCCGTAGGCGGCTTGCTTGGTTTTCATCGGCACGGCGGTGAGCGCATCCTGCGACACGGCGGCGATGGTCGGCAGAATCATGATTGCAAGCACCAGCGCCGCCGGGAGCAACCCCGGCCCGCTCAGGGACGTGCCGAAAAAGGGAATCCAGCCAAGTTCAGTGTTCAACCATGCGGTCAACGGCCGGATCGCCGGGATGACCACGTAAATGCCCCACAGGCCGTAAACGACGCTGGGGATGGCCGCGAGCAGTTCGACGATGGTACGAAACACCGCCGCCAGCTTCGCCGGCAAAAAATCCTGGGTGAGGAAAATCGCCATGCTGACGCCGAAAACACCTGCGATCAGCAACGCGATAAAGGCACTGTAGAGCGTGCCCCAGATGGCCGGCAGAATGCCGTACTTGCCTTGGTTGACATCCCAGACGCTGCCCAGCAGCACGTCAAAGCCGTGCTTTTCCATGCCTGGAAGGGCCTTGCGCCCGACTTCGAACACCAGGGCAAACACCAACGCCAGCACCAGAACCACGCCTATTCGTGCAAGCGCACGGAAGGTGCGATCAACCAGGAAATCCTTCGCAGAAGGTGGCTGGCAGGCAGAATCCGGGTTACCCGGTACGACAAACGGTGTGTTCATTGGCTAATTCCGGAACAGGGGGGTAACCCTCCCGGCCGGGCTGACAGCGCCCGCCGAGAGAGGCCTCACAAGCGTTACTGGATGTTGGCGGACGCTTTACGAACCTGATCGACCACCGACTTCGGCAGCGGGATATAGCCCATCGAATCGGCGATTTTCTGCCCTTCGGTCAGGCTGTACTCGACCATTTCACGCATGGCCTTGGCCTTGGCCGGGTTGCCGTTGTCCTTGCGGAAGATCATCCAGGTGTAGGACGTGATCGGGTAGGACTTGGCGCCGTCCGGGTCCGGCAGCCAGGCCACCAGGCTTTCCGGCATTTTCACCGCAGCCAGGGCTTCGGCACCGCTTTCGGCGTTAGGTACCACGTACTTGCCGGCCTTGTTCTGCAGCTGGGCAAAGTCAACCTTGGCCAGCTTGGCGAAGCCGTATTCGATGTAGCCAATCGCGCCTGGGGTCTGGCGTACGGTGGCGGTCACACCATCGTTCTTCGGCGACTTGATGAATTTGTCGCTGGCTGGCCAGTTGACGGTGTTGCCTTCACCCAAGTCCTTCTGGAACTGCGGGTTGATGGCCGCCAAGTGCTTGGTGAATACGGCTGTGGTGCCGCTGGAGTCTGCACGCACGACCACGGTGATCGGCATGTCCGGCAGTTTCAGGCCAGGGTTGGCGGCGACGATCTGCGGATCGTTCCACTTGGTGATCTTGCCCAGGAAGATGTTGGAGTACACATCGCGTGGCAACTTAAGTTCTTTAGGATTGCCCGGCAGGTTGAACGCCAGGACGATTTCGCCTGCGGTCATCGGCAGCAACTGCACGCCTTCGGCGACCTTGGCGATGTCTTCGTCCTTCATGGCCGAGTCACTGGCGGCGAAGTCCACGGTTTTGTTCAGGAAGTCCTGTACACCCGCGCCACTGCCTTTGGACTGGTAGTCAACCGTGACGCCTTCGGTCTTCTTGCTGAAATCCTTGAACCAGGTGAGGTAGATCGGCGCTGGGAAACTGGCGCCAGAACCTGTCAGACGGACGTTCTCGGCAGCAAATACCGAGGTGGCACTTAGAGAAACCGCAACGGCGAGTGCAGCTGACTTCATCAGACGTTTCATTCAGGGAAATCCTTGTGATTACGGGCTCCCGGAACTTTGCAGCAGCTTTGTTACGCTTTTATGAAAATTGGGTGGCAAACCGCTATTTCGTCCCGTCTTTCCGACACAGCCACGTATTTCGATGTAATTGGTTGGTAACAAAATGCGACTAAGACTTTGCCATCCCCCCACGACGCGAGTGCCTCCCATGTCTGCAGTAGACGACGCCTTGATCCAGCGCATCCACCGAGAGCTGCTGGATCACAGTGACGAAGAGCTGGAACTGGAATTATCCGAAGACGGGCACGACCTCAACGCGCTGTTCGACGAGCACGTCGAGGAAAGCCCCGAAAAGGCCGCGCGCAGGATTTACTTCAGCGAACTGTTCCGCCTGCAAGGCGAACTGGTGAAACTGCAAAGCTGGGTGGTCAAGACCGGCGCCAAGGTGGTGATCCTGTTCGAAGGGCGTGATGCCGCCGGCAAAGGCGGTGTGATCAAGCGCATTACCCAGCGCCTCAACCCGCGAGTCTGCCGCGTCGCCGCACTGCCCGCGCCCAACGACCGCGAACAGACGCAGTGGTACTTCCAGCGTTATGTCTCGCACCTGCCGGCCGCCGGTGAAATCGTGCTGTTCGACCGCAGCTGGTACAACCGCGCCGGCGTCGAACAAGTCATGGGCTTTTGCAACGAAGACCAGTACGAGGAATTCTTCCGCACTGTACCGGAGTTCGAACGCATGCTCGCGCGCTCCGGCATCCAGTTGATCAAATACTGGTTCTCCATTTCCGACCAGGAACAGCACCTGCGCTTTCTCAGCCGCATTCACGACCCACTCAAGCAGTGGAAACTCAGCCCCATGGACCTGGAGTCGCGCCGGCGCTGGGAGGCGTACACCAAGGCCAAGGAAGTCATGCTCGAGCGCACCCACATCGCCGAAGCGCCATGGTGGGTGGTGCAGGCCGACGACAAAAAGAAAGCCCGCCTCAACTGCATCCACCACCTGCTTGGGCAAATGCCTTATGAAGAAGTGGAACTGCCGGTGATCGAGCTGCCGCAACGGGTCAGGCAGGAGGACTACTCGCGCAATCCGACGCCGGTGGAAATCATCGTGCCGCAGGTCTATTAACGCGGGATGCAATAGATTCCCCGGTGGTGAGCGCGCCGTTCAGTTAAGAGCGAACACCGTACCGGTGGTGAGCGGGCTTGCCCCGCGCTGGGCTGCGTAGCAGCCCCAATAAGAACGCCGCAGTGTGCCAGACAGTTCCGGGGCTGTGTTTTGGGGCTGCTGCGCAGCCCAGCGCGGGGCAAGCCCGCTCACTACAAGGGTCCATTCGCCATAACGTTTGCGCTTACGGCGTCGGCTCCACCTCCTTGAACACCAGCCCTTGGCTATCACCCAGGGATAGTTAAGAGCGAACACCGTACCGGTGGTGAGCGGGCTTGCCCCGCGCTGGGCTGCGTAGCAGCCCCAATAAGA